>JBKOZA010000310.1:0-8936 GCA_046725675.1 Candidatus Methylomirabilota bacterium | reverse complement strand
GTCGACCTTCGACGGTCTGGCGATCGCGTGGTCGGTCGTGGAGGAGCTGCACGATCGGCGACAACGTCCCAAGGTGCTCTTCGCCACGCACTTCCACGAGCTGACCCAGCTCGCCGGCCGCCTCGGCGGCGTCCGGAACTTTCACGTCGCCGTCCGCGAGTGGAACGACGAGATCGTGTTCCTGCACAAGGTCCAGCCCGGCGGCACCGACCGGTCGTACGGGATCCAGGTGGCCCGGCTGGCCGGGCTGCCGACGAGCGTCATCGCGCGCGCCAAGGGGCTGCTGGCGCGCTTCGAGGACCAGGGCCAGTCGACGACGGACGCCGGCGATGCCATCCAGCTCGGCCTCTTCGCTCCCGCCCGGGATCCGATTGCCGAGGAGCTGGCCGCCCTCGATCTCGCCCACCTCACGCCGATCGAAGCGCTGAACCTGCTCGCGAAGTGGCAACTGTCGAAGGGGGCCTCGACCGAGCCTGGGAGGGGGCCTCGACGGCCCCCTCCCAACCTCCCCCTGAGAGTTGCGCGGGCAAAGCCCGCGCTCGAAACCGATGCCGATCCGTAGGCTTCCTGACTCGCTAGTCAACAAGATAGCCGCCGGAGAGGTCGTGGAGCGTCCGGCGTCGGCGGTGAAGGAGTTGGTGGAGAACGCGCTGGATGCGGAGGCGCGGGTCGTCAGCGTGGATCTGCGCGAGGGAGGAGCTGAGCTGATCAGGGTCGCCGACGACGGGCACGGGATCAGCGTCGAGGAGCTGCCGCTGGCGCTCGAGCGGCACGCGACCTCCAAGCTCGCGCGCGACGAGGACCTCGACGCGATCGCGACGCTGGGCTTTCGCGGCGAGGCGCTGGCGGCGATCTGCGCGGTCTCGCGCTTCACGGTGACGAGCCGGGCGCGAGGAGCGGCCGACGGCTTGCGCGTGGCCGGCGAGGGCGGGACGGTGAGCCAGCGCCTGGCGGTGCCGGCCGAGGTGGGGACCAGTGTCGAGGTGCACGATCTCTTCTTCAACACGCCGGCGCGGCTGAAATTCCTCAAGGCACCGACCACCGAGCTGGCCGCGAGCCTGCGCACCGTCGGCCAGCTCGCGCTGGCGCATCCCCGCGTGCAGTTCCGTGTGACGACTGGCGGCCGCGCGGCGCTGACGGCGCCGGCGGCCACCGACCTGCGCCAGCGGATCGGCGCCCTGTGGAGCTGGGAGACGGCCGGGCGGCTGCTGGAGGTGGACCGGACCGAGCACGGTGTCCGCATCGCGGGCTGGGCCAGCCCACCCGACGTCACGCGCGGAGGCCGCGACGACATCGTGATGGTCGTCAACGATCGGCCCGTGCGCGACCCCGCCCTGCTGCAGGCGGTCCTGGCCGCCTACCGGCCGCTGCTGCCGCGCGACCGCTTCCCGCTGGTCGTCCTGGCGGTGACGCTGGCCGCTAGTGACGTGGACGCCAACGTGCACCCGACCAAGGCGTGGGTTCGCTTCCGCCAGCCGCGAGTCGTCCAGGAGATGGTGGTGGCGGCGCTGCACGAGGCGCTGCGCCGTCCCGCCGTGGTCCCCGCGCTCGGCGCCGCCGCCGCCCGTCCGACCGAGGCCGCCGTAGTGCCTGAGGGTGCGGTGGGCGAGCAGGCTGCGCTGTTCCAGGAGGCGGTCGCTGAGTATCGCGCCAGCCGGTTCGGCCGCGTGCTGGGTCAGGTCCAGGAGACGTTCATCGTGGCGACGACGGACGCTGAAGTCTTCTTCCTCGACCAGCACGTGGTGCACGAGCGCGTGATCTTCGAGCAGGTGCGCGACCAGCTCGAGGCCGGGCCACTGCCGTCGCAGGCGCTGCTGTTCCCGGAGACACTGGACCTCGGCCCCGCCGCGCGCGCGCTGCTGGAGCGCTGGCGGGCACCGCTCGAGCGGCTGGGCTTCGCCTTCGAGGGCTTCGGCGGCGACGCCATCGTGCTGCGCGCCGTCCCCACGCTGCTCAAGGGCGACGAGCCCAAGCGGCTGGTCGAGGGCGCGGTGGAGGAGCTGGCCGATCCCAAGGCGACCGCGCCGACGCTCGAGCGCGCGCTGGCCTTCGTCGCCTGCCGGGCCGCCGTCAAGGCCGACACGGTGCTCGCCGTCGACGAGATGCAACGCCTGGTCTCCGATCTGGAAGCGACCGACACGCCCTACTTCTGCCCGCACGGCCGCCCCATCGTGAGCCGCGTGTCGATGCACGACATCCGCCGAGAGCTGAAGCGGACGTGGTAGCGCGAGCCGAAGCCGTGGGCGAGGAGAGCCCGCCACCCTGATCGGCGGGGGGCGTACACTGCAGCCGGTGACCCGCAGGAAGCCGCCGCTCCTCGTCATCGCGGGACCGACCGGGGTGGGCAAGACCGCCGCCGCCGTCGCGCTCGCCCGCCGGCTGCCGCTGGAGGTGATCAGCGCCGACTCCCGTCAGGTCTACCGGGGTATGGACGTCGCCACCGGCAAGCCCACCCCCGACGAGCAGCGCGCCGTCGCCCACCACCTGATCGACGTCGTCGACCCGGACGATCGGTACCACGCGGCGCGCTTTCGCGCCGAGGCCGAGGTGGTCATCGACGAGGTGCGCCGGCGGGGACGGCTACCCGTCGTCGTGGGCGGAACGGGCCTGTACATCCGCGCCCTGCTGCGCGGGCTCGACCCGGCGCCGCCGGCCGATCCGGAGTTCCGTCGGGCGCTGGCGGGCGTGGCGGCGCGCCACGGACGGGCCGCCCTTCACGCCCAACTCGCCGCCGCCGAGCCGGTGCTGGCGCGACGGCTGCATCCGAACGACGAGGTACGCGTGGTCCGAGCGCTCGAGCGGCTGCGGGCGGGCAGCGCCGTCGGCGAGGCACAGGCACGCTGGCGCGTCGTCGACACGCCATGGCGCGTGATGTACGTGGGGCTCACGCGCGACCGGGCCGTGCTGGCGCGGCGGCTGGCCGCCCGGGCCGCCGCCATGGTCGACGGCGGTCTGCTCGACGAGGTGCGGGGACTGCTCGGCCGTGGTTACGTTCCTGCCCTGTCGGCGTTGCAGGGGATCGGCTACCGGCAGTTCGCTCAGGTGGCGCTGGGCACGCTCGACGCTGGGCAGGCGCTGGCGCTGATGCAGCGTGACACCGTGCGGTACGCCAAGCGCCAGATGACGTGGTTCGTGCGCGAGCCGGGCATCGAGTGGATCGACGTGGACGTCGCCGGCGGCCTCGAAGGCGTGGCCGCGGCCATCCAGGCCGGGCTGACGAGGATGGAGGGTGGTATCGAGTGAGTCGAGCGCGACGCAACGGACGCGACATCGGGCATCAGGTGCGACGGGGTCCGGAGCTGGCGGTGATCGCCGCGGTCCGGCTGCCCCGGCAGCGGCGGTGGGAAGTGGAGGAGTCGCTCGAGGAGCTGGCGGGCTTGGCGGTCGCCGCCGGCGCGACGGTCGTGCAGCGCGTGACCCAGGACCGCGAGTCGCCGACGCCCGCGCTCTACTTCGGTCGCGGCAAGATCGAGGAGCTCGCTGCCGCGCCCGAGCTGGGCGC
This sequence comes from Candidatus Methylomirabilota bacterium, assembly GCA_046725675.1. Taxonomy (GTDB): domain Bacteria; phylum Methylomirabilota; class Methylomirabilia; order Rokubacteriales; family CSP1-6; genus AR5. The sequence continues at coordinate 5,434 of JBKOZA010000310.1, read as the reverse complement.
CAATCTCTTCATCTCCGACGACCCGCTCACGCCGATCCAGGAGCGCAATCTTTCCGAGACGCTGCGCATGAAGGTCATCGACCGCACCGCGCTGATCCTGGACATCTTCGCCCAGCGCGCGCGAACGGCGGAGGGCAAGCTGCAGGTCGAGCTGGCCCAGCTCACGTACTTGCTGCCGCGCCTGGTCGGGCAGTGGAGCCACCTGGAGCGCCTCGGCGGCGGCATCGGCACCCGAGGTCCGGGCGAGACGCAGCTGGAATCCGACCGTCGTGTCATCCGCCGCCGCGTCATGCAGATCCAGCGCGAGCTGAAGCACGTGCAGACGCACCGGCGGCTGCAGCGCCACGGCCGGCGGCGGGCGGGGCTCCCCGTGGTCGCGCTGGTCGGCTACACCAACGCCGGCAAGACGACGCTGCTCAACCGGCTCAGCGGCGCCCGCCTCACCGCGGCCGATCAGCTCTTCGTCACCCTCGATCCGGCCGCGCGCCTGGTGGAGCAGGGGGCCCAGCGTCCGTTCATCCTGACCGATACGGTGGGCTTCATCCGCAAGCTACCCCACGAGCTGGTCGCCGCCTTCCGGGCGACGCTGGAGGAGCTGCAGGACGCCGACGTGCTCGTGCACGTCCTCGACGCCAGCCACCCGGCCCTGGAAGAGCACGCGGCGGCCGTCGAGCGCATCCTGGACGAGCTGGAGGTCGCGGACCGGCCGACGGTGGTGGCCCTCAACAAGGTCGACCGCACCGGCGGCGGGCGCGGCCTGGAGGCGCTGGTGGCCCGCCGGGGCGGCGTCGCCGTCTCGGCCGTCACGGGCGACGGCCTGCCCGAGCTGCTCAAGGCGATCGACGCCGCGCTGCCCGTCGGCGGGGCGGTCACGCTGCGCATCCCGCACGAAGACGGCGCCGCGCTGGCGCTCTGCTACGAGCGCGGTCGCGTGCTCGCCCGCGTCGACGAGCCGCGACACGTCGTCGTCGACGTGCAGCTGCCCGGCACGTGGCTGGGATCGCTGGCGGGCTACCGGGTGTTAAACTGACGTCTTCATGGGCCTGGCGAACTGGCTGACCGTTCTTCGCATTCTGCTCATCCCGGTCTTCGTCTCACTGCTGGTCTATCGCCAGCGCGGGCCGGCGCTGGTGGTCTTCCTGGCCGCGGCCCTGACCGACCTGCTCGACGGCTACGTGGCGCGCCAGCGAGGCAGCCAGAGCCGGCTGGGAGCGTTTCTCGATCCGCTGGCCGACAAGCTGCTGCTGGTGTCCTCGTTCGTCACGCTCACCTGGCTGCGCGTACTGCCGTTCTGGATCGCCGCGGTCGTCATCAGCCGCGACCTGATCCTCATGATGGGCGCGCTGGCCATCCACATGGCCGGCGGGCGCATCACGCCGCGGCCCACGGCGGTGGGCAAGCTGGCCACGTTCTTCCAGGTCCTCACCGTGCTCATTGGCCTGCTGCGACCGTTCTATGCGCTGCCGGCGATCGCGCGCGCTCCGGTGTGGCTGGCCGCGATCTTCACCGTGGTCTCCGGGCTGCAGTACATCGTGCAGGGCATGCGCTTCCTCAACGCCGTGCACGCCGAGGAGAACCCGGAGCGGGATGAGACCACGCTCTTCCGCTGAGGGCGTCGTGGTGGCGACGGTGCGGCCGCGCACGCCGGCCGGGGCGGCGGGGCTGGTGGCTGGCGATCGTATCCTGGCCATCAACGGCCGGGCCCTGCGCGACGCCATCGACTTCCAGTTCTACGGTGCCGAGGACCGCCTCGTCCTGAGCGTCGACCGCGACGGCGCGCGGCGCACGCTGCGGCTGACGCGCGGGGCCGCGCGCGAACTCGGAGTGGAGCTGCAGCCGCCGCGACCGGGCGACATCGCGACCTGCGCCAACAAGTGCGTCTTCTGCTTCATCCACCAGCTGCCGCGCGGCATGCGACGCAGCCTCTACGTGAAGGACGACGACTTCCGGCTGTCGTTCCTGCACGGCAACTACATCACCCTCAGCGACCTGGACGAGCCGTCCTTCGAGCGGATCCTGGAGCAGCGGCTCTCACCGCTCTACGTGTCCGTGCACGCCACCGATCCCGCGCTGCGCTGGACGCTGCTCGGTCGCCCCCGGCACTCGGCCGAGATCCTGCCGCGTCTGGAGCGGCTGGCCAAGGCCGGCATCCGCGTCCACGCCCAGGTCGTGCTGTGCCCGGGACTCAACGATGGGCCCCACCTCGAGCGTACGGTGCACGAGCTGGCGCCGCTGCACCCGCACGTCGCCACCACGGCGGTCGTCCCGGTCGGCCTCACGCGGCACCGCGAGCGGCTGCCGGCGCTGCGCACCCTGACTGACGCCGAGGCCATCGCGCTCGTCGACACCGTCGCGGGCTGGCAGACTCGCTTTCGGGCGCGGCTCGACAGCCGCTTCGTGTTCCTGGGCGACGAGGTCTATCTGCAGGCCGGCCGGCCGCTTCCGCCGGCCGAGGCCTACGAAGGTTTCCCGATCGCCGAGGACGGCATCGGGCTCGTGCGCCGCTTCGAGGACGGCTTCGTCCGTACGCGCGTCCGGCCGTCAGTCGGACGGCTCCGGCGAGTGACCGTCGTCAGCGGCACGCTCTACGCTCCACGTCTGGCCCGGCTGCTCGAGGGCCTGGCCTGGCCCGGCCTGCACGCGCCGGTGGTGGCGGTGCCCAACGACTTCTTCGGCGGCAGTGTCGCCGTCGCCGGATTGCTCACGGGCCAGGACATCCAACGCCACCTGGCCGCGCGCGGCGACCTCGGCGAGGCGGTGCTCGTCCCCGCCGTTGCGCTGCGTGATGGCGAGGGGGTGTTCCTCGACGACCTCACGCCGGCCGACGTCGCGCGCGCGCTCGGGGTGGCCGTCGTCGCCGTCGGGCCCGATCCTCGCGCGCTGCTCCGGGCGTTGCGTGGCGGCTGAGGCCGTGAGCACCGAGCCCCGCCGCGCCGGCGGGGAGCAGACCGGGGTACGACCGGTCATCGCCATCGTCGGCCGTCCGAACGTGGGCAAGTCCACGCTGTTCAACCGGCTGGTAGGCCAGCGGCGCGCACTCGTGCGGGACGTTCCCGGCGTCACCCGCGACCGGCTCTACGGCCAGGTCGCCTTCGAGCGCTGGCAGGCCACGGTCATCGACACGGGCGGGTTCGACCCCTCGTCGGACGAGCCCCTGATCGAAGGCGTCCGCCGTCAGGTGCTCGCCGCGGTCGAGGAGGCGGACCTCGTGCTGTTCGTGGTGGACGCCCGGGCCGGACTGACGACGCTCGACAGCGAGATCGCCCGCTCCTTGCGTCGCAGCGCGCGGCCCGTGGTGCTCGTCGCCAACAAGGTGGACGCCGGGGGCATGGAGACCGCGCTGGCCGAGCTCTACCGGCTCGGCTTCGGCGAGCCCGTGCCGGTCTCCGCGGAGCACGGCCGTGGCGTCGCCGAGATGCTGGAGGTCGTGCGGGCTCGGGCGCCGCGGGACAGCGCGCCGTTCGCGCCGCCGGGCGCCGTGCATCTGGCCGTCATCGGCCGGCCCAACGTCGGCAAGTCCTCGCTCGTCAACGCGATGATCGGCACCGAGCGCGTGCTGGTGCACGAGAGCCCGGGCACCACCCGTGACGCCGTCGACACGGCGTTCGAGTACGCCGGGCGGCCCTACGTGCTCGTGGACACCGCCGGCATCCGCCGCAAGGGGCGGGTGAGCGAGCCCCTGGAGAAGCTCGCCGTCGTCATGGCCCTGCGCAGCCTGGAGCGCTGTCAGGTCGCGCTCCTCGTCCTCGACGCCTCCGAGGGGCTGACTGCCCAGGACGCGCACATCGGCGGCTACGCGCACGAGGCCGGGCGCGCGGTCGTCGTCGTCGTGAACAAGTGGGACCTGGTGCCGCCCGCCATGATCCGCAAGGGCGAGGTGATCGAGCAGCTCCGCGAACGGCTGCCATTCCTCGACTACGCGCCGATCTGCTTCACCTCTGCCACCGAGGGAGCCGGCGTCCGCGAGCTGTTCGACACCGTCGATCAGGTCGCGGTCGAGGCGCGGCGACGCCTCCCCCCCGCGGAGGTGACCGCGGTGCTGCGCCAGGCGATCGAGCGCCGGCCCATATCCGTTCGTGGCGAGGCGCTGATGCTGCAGTCGGCCGCCCAGGTCAGCGCCGCCCCTCCGACCTTTGCGCTGAAGATCAACCGGCCGGACGACGTGCACTTCTCCTACGAGCGGTACCTCACGCGCTCGCTCCGCCTGGCCTTCGGATTCACCGGATCGCCGATCCGCCTGTCCCTTCGCCGTGCCAGCGGCCGACGGCCGCGCCGGAGGAGCCGACGCTGACCGGCGGCTGGCGTCCTGCCCCGAAGACCCTGGTGGTGATCGGGCTCCTGATCGGCGCCGTCGCGCTGCTGTCGATCGGTCGGCCCCGCTCGATCAAGCCATCCGGCGCGACCGGCCTTTCCCCCGTGCCCCCGGCGACACCCGTTGCCGTCGCCACGCCGGGTCTGCCCGCCGCCAAGACGGCGGCCGCCTTGGCTCGCATCCCCGGGCCCGACTCCACTGGTCACGTGAGGGTGCGGATCGCCGATCCGGCCCCCGCCCGGCTGCCGGCGCCTGGAGTGCCCTCGGGCTGGGAGATGACCGAGTTCGCGGGCACCGACGCCTCGATCGAGCTGGTCCGGGCCGACGGCCGGGTGGCGGTGCGGCTACGCAGCGAGCGTAATTCCTTCGCGCTGCACCGGGACCTGGTCCTCGACGTGCGCCAGTTCCCGGTGCTGACGTGGTCGTGGAAGGTCGTCCGGCTCCCGAATGGCGGCGACGTCCGCGAGCCGGGGCGCAACGATCAGGCCGCTCAGGTCTACGTCGTGTTCCCGCGCTGGCCGGCCCCGCGCACGAGCAGCGACGTGATCGGCTACGTGTGGGACACCCGGGCTCCGGTGGGGACCACCGTGACCCATCCCAGCGCGGCGAACGTCCGGATCATCGTGCTGGAGTCCGGCCAGGACCGGCTGGAGACGTGGGTCCGGGAGGAGCGCAACGTGGCCGAGGATTACCGCACCCTGTTCGGCCGCCTGCCACCCCGGGCGGGGAAGGTGGCCCTCATGATCGACAGCAACGACACCCGGAGCGGGGCGGAAGCCCTGTTCCACGACCTCACGTTCTCCCGGCCGGGCGCTCCAGGACATACGGAAATCCCAACCACCATGCTAAGATGACGCGCATGACGACGCCCAGCCCGAGGCCGAGGAGCCGGTGAGCCCAGAGCGGGACGATCCCACTGCCGAGCAGGAGTACGAGTTGTACGAGGATGTTCCGCCGCGATCGATCTTCGCGGCGACGTGGTTCCGCGTCGTTCTGGTCGTGATCGTGCTCGGTGTCATCGGTGCCGTCGCAGTTCCGTACGTGCTCGACTGGATGAGTCCTCCACCGCCGTCACGATCCGCCGGAACGACGAAATCATCGCTGACCTCGACGACGACGTCG
>JBKOZA010000309.1:0-1012 GCA_046725675.1 Candidatus Methylomirabilota bacterium | reverse complement strand
GACGGTGGCGCCCTCGGCAGTCGGCGTGATCTCCAGCGAGGCCGGCAACGGGTTCTGCGGCAGCGAGTCGGCCACGGCGGCGTCCTTGCCGAGGATCTGCTTGAGCGTGCCGAGCGCCTCCGACTTGCCCACGTAGCGCACGCCCCCCACCCCCGTCATCCGGCGTACGCGCTCGACGAGCGCGCTCGCCTCCGCCGTCGAGGGCTCGCGCTTGAGGTAGACGACGATCTTCACCCGCTCGCGAAACTGGTCCACGGCCCGGCCCAGGTTGGACGAAAGCAGCCAGAAGGCACCGAGGGCGGCGAGCGACAGCGAGATCAGCAGGATGGCGCTGACGGCGACCCGCCCAGCGCGTCGAAGGTCGCGCAGCGCCTCCCCGAGAAGGAACCCGAACACGCCCGGTCAGCCCTCGTCCTTGATCAGGCGTCCACCCTGCAGGGCGAGAGTGCGGCGCTGCAGCGCGGTGGCCAGGGCCGCCTGGTGGGTTGCGACCAGCACCGTGGTGCCGCCCGCCCAGATGTCCTTGACGATGTCGAGTACCTCACCGGCCATTGCCTCGTCGAGACTGCCGGTCGGCTCGTCGGCGATGAGCAGCAGCGGCTTGCGAGCGATCGCACGGGCCAGGGCGGCGCGCTGGGCTTCGCCCTGGGAGAGCTGGGCAGGATACGCCTGCGCCCGGGATGAGAGTCCCACGGCCCGCAAGGCATCGAAGACGCGACCAGTGATCTCGCGCCGGGGCGTCCCCAGCACACGGAGCACGAACGCCACGTTCTCGTACACGGTGCGCCCTGGGAGCAGCTTGGCGTCCTGGAACACGACGCCGATCGAGCGCCGCAGGGCGGCAACCTGGCGTCGGCTCAGCTGTGTCACTTCCTCGCCCAGGACCTCGACCTCGCCCTCGGTCGGCACGTCCTCGCGGTAGAGGAGGCGCAACAGGGTCGTCTTGCCGCTTCCGCTGGGGCCGCGCAGCGTGACGAATTCGCCCTTGGCAATCCTGAAGGAAACATCGGAC
>JBKOZA010000308.1:0-1375 GCA_046725675.1 Candidatus Methylomirabilota bacterium | reverse complement strand
CCCAGGAGGTGTCCCGTGAGCGCCAACGGTCATCCCACTCCCGCGCAGATCCGATCCCGGCTGACTCACCCCGTCATCGACGCCGACGGCCACTGGCTCGAGTACGGCCCGGTCTTCAGCGAACAGATGCGCAAGGTCGGGGGCGACGCGGCCGCGGACGCGTTCCTGGCGGCGCTTGCCACGACCCGTCAGTCGCTGACGACGCCCGTGGAGGAGCGGCGTCGGCGTCGAATCGGCCAGGAGGGGTTCTGGACGCGGGCCGAGCGGAATACCCGGGACCGCGCGACCGGCATGTTCCCGCGGCTCCTCTACGAGCGGCTGGAGGAGCTGGGCATCGACTTCGCGGCCGTCTATCCCACGGCGGGACTCCGCATCGCCCGGATCGCCGACGACGCCGCGCGCCGGGCCGTCTGCCGCGCCTTCAACATCGTCACCGCGGACTACTTCCGCGATCTCGGCGATCGGATGACGCCGGCCGCGGCCATCCCTACCCACACGCCGGACGAGGCGATCGCCGAGCTGGAGTTCTGCGTCCGTCAACTCGGTACCAAGGTCGCGATGTTCACCAGCCCGGTGCCGCGGCCGGTGCCGTCGGTCAGCAACCGCGAGGCGGACGTCGCGCGCTTCGCCGTCTGGTATGACGCGATCGGCCTGGACAGCGCGTACGACTACGATCCGCTCTGGAAGGCCTGCGGGGAGCTCGGCATCGCCCCCACGTTCCACACGGGCGCCAGCCGGCAGGGGCTCCGAAATTCCCCGGTGAACTTCACCTACAACCACATCGGCCACTTCGCCGCCTCCGGCCACGCCGCCTGCAAGGCCATCTTCCTCGGCGGCGTCACCCGACGATTCCCGCAGCTCCGGTTCGCCTTCCTGGAGGGCGGCGTCGGCTGGGGCTGCATGCTCTTCGGCGACCTGATCGGACACTGGGACAAGCGGAACCGGAAGGCGCTCGAGCACACCGATCCGCGCACGCTCGATCGCGCCCTGCTCCAGGAGCTCGCGCAGAAGTACGGGTACGAGGCGCACGTCGCGGCGCTGCGGGCGCGTGACGGCTGGCCCGATCCCGACGCCGTCAACCTGACCGGGGGCCTCCCGGATCTCGACGACTACTCGGCGTGCCGGATCACGCGGAAGCAGGACTGGCACGATCTGTTCGTGACGCCGTTCTTCTTCGGCTGCGAGGCCGACGACCGCGCGAATGCCTGGGCGTTCAAGCGCGACGCCAACCCGTTCGACGCGCGGCTCAACGCGATCTTCGGCTCGGACATCGGCCACTTCGACGTTCCCGACATGATGGAGGTGCTGCCGGAAGCCTACGAGCTGGTCGAGGACGGGCTGATCACCCGCGAGGACTTCCGTGACTTCACCTTCG
>JBKOZA010000307.1:0-5667 GCA_046725675.1 Candidatus Methylomirabilota bacterium | reverse complement strand
GTACTCGGCCATGTCGTCGAGCGTGACCGGCCCCAGCCCCATCGTGCGGCGCGCGGTGAAGCCGGTGGAGATGCCGAAGTCGATGCGGCCGGGCGCCAGCGCATTCAGCGAGGCCAGCGCGCTGGCCGCGACGGGGGCGATGCGGTTGGAGGGGATCAGCACGCCGGTGGCCAGGCGAATCCGTGAGGTCTGCACGGCCGCCGCGCCCATGGCCACGAACACGTCGGCGTTGAGCATCTGGGTGTCGTAGAACCACGCCCGTGCGAAGCCCAGCTCCTCCGCGCGCTTGACGACCTTCCACGAATCGGCGGCGGTGGCGAGGTTGATCCCGAAGTCCATGCGCGGGAGGATACCCCAACCGGGCCCGCTCGGCGTTCGAGTACCTCAGCGCGTGACGGTCAGGCGGAACTCCGGTTGACCGCCGCTGCGCGTCGGCGCGTCACGCGTAGACGTCCTCGTCGACCTGGGTGGCGTCCGGGTACGGGGCGGCCAGCGCGTACTGCACGCCGGCGTCGATCTCCGATTTCACGTCGGTCTGGATCCGCTCGAACACCGCGGCGTCGGCGAGACCCTGGGTGGCGAGCCGGTCGGCCAGCGTCTGGAGCGGGTCGTGCCCGGACATCCACTCCTTCTCTTCCTCGCGCGTGCGGTAGTCCCGGTTGACGTCGCCGACGTGGTGGCCGTAGTAGCGGTAGGTCTTGCACTCCAGGAAGGCCGGGCCCTCGCCGCGGCGCGCGCGCTCGACCAGCCGCCGCATCGTCGCGTTGACCGCCAGCACGTCCTGGCCGTCGACGGTCTCGGCGTGGATGCCGAACGCCCGGGCCCGGGCCAGGATCTCGCCGGCGATCGTCTCGCCGCACGGCGTGTACTCGCCGTAGAGGTTGTTCTCGCACACGTAGATGACCGGGAGCTTCCACAGCGCGGCCATGTTCATCGTCTCGTAGAGCAGCCCCTGACCCAGCGCGCCGTCGCCGAAGAAGCACGCCGCCACCTGCCCGGTGCCCCGCATCTTGGCGGACATTGCCGCGCCGGTGGCGATGCCGGCCGAGCCTCCGACGATGGCGTTGGCGCCGAGGTTGCCCGTCTCGGGGTCCGCAATGTGCATGGAGCCACCCTTGCCGCGGCAGTAGCCCGGCTCCTTGCCGAGCAGCTCGGCGAACATCCGGTTGACCGACGCGCCCTTGGCCAGACAGTGGCCGTGGCCGCGGTGCGTGCTGGTGATGAAGTCGTCGCGGCGCAAGGCCTCGCAGACGCCGACGGCCACCCCCTCCTCACCGACGTAGAGGTGGGCGAGGCCGGGCATCTTCGCGCTCTTGTACAGCTCGTGCACCTGCTCCTCGAAGGCCCGGATCTTGGCCATCTGGCGGTACATGTGCAGGTGCTGCTCCAGCTCCATCCGCGGCTCGATCGTCTGCGTCGTCATGCGACAACCTCCGGCGGCGTCCTCGGGTCGGCATTAGACCACAGGTCGCACCCGCCGCGCAGCGCGAGCGTTGACCGGCCGTGACCGGAGTCGGTAGGCTTCCTGGATGGCGCGCGTGCCGTCGCCGGACGACGTCGAGGCGATCTGTCGGGATCCCGACCCTGTCGTCCGCAACCGCCGGATCACACGGGCGTATCACGAGCTGTCGGCGGGGCTCGCGGCCCGGACGGGGGCGGCGGCCAACTGGTGCACGTTCGCGACGTGGGCGTCGCGTCAGGCGGGGCAGACGATCCGCGGCGAGGACCTGGCGCGCGCCATCGAGGCCGGGCTGGGTGGCGCCGAGGAGATCGGCGACGCCCTGACGCGACTCGGCGAGCTCGCGCGCGCCCTCGGCCGCGTCGCCGATCGGGACGTCCTGGTTGCGACCGTGCGCGACGCTGCCTCCCCGGTGCGGGCGGCCGAGCGGGCGAGCGAGGCGGTCGCCCGCGGCAACCTGAAGGTCTTCGACGAGATTGGACGGGTCTTCGCGCACTTCGACGCGGCCCTGGCCACGGGCGCCGACGGCGTCGCCCGCGTGGCGGCCCAGCTCCGGCCGGGGCCATCGCCGGAGGGGCAGGATCTCCTGCGAGAGGCCTTCGCCTGTTACGGCCGCGCGATCACGAGGGTGGACCCTCGGTCGAGCGCCGAGCAGATGCTGCTCGCCAACCTCCGCATCGGGCTGCACGAGCAGACCCGGTTGCAACCGGACATCATGTCGGCACTCGATGCCCCCGTCGCGGACCCGCGCGAGGTGAAGGCCCGCCTGCTCGCGCGGCTCTTCGCGGGAACACCTCGGCGGGTATCGGGCGCGCTCGTCGAAGACGGGGGGCGGCTCGACGACGTGGTACAGCGCCTGCTGGCGGCGACGCGACGGCGGCTCCGGGAGATCCTGACCGAACACTTCATGACGCTGGAGCTTCCCGAAGGCCGCGTGAGGCTCGGCGTCGACGTCCTCGGCGTCTGCCCGCCGCATCTGCTGCGGCCCCAGGACGCCGAGCTCTGCGAGCTGCTGGCCCGGGTCGATCCGGCGCCAGGCACCACGCTCGGCTCGGGCGCCCGGGACTGGGGTGATCTAGGACAACGGATGCACTTCATCACCGAGCTGTTTCGCACGCGGCAGGAGGACGCCGCGCTCCTCGGCCCGCCGCCCGAGGTCTAGGTGCTACGACTTCTTCTTGGGCTTCTTCTTTTCCTTGCGCATGCTCTTGCCCTTCGCCATTCGCTCACCCCCCTCTCGTCGAGGCCGTTCGAAGCGTCTCGACCCGACGATTATAGGCGCTCGCCTCCGCCCGCACGAAGAGACGCGTCGACCTTCAGCGCCGTCCGGGCCCTTTGAGGAGCCAGTCGATCGCCGCGGTTCCGTCGATGACGTCCGAGTCGGTGGGCCGCTGCGGTGTGGTGGCAGTCCGCGCGGGAGCCGCCGGAGCCGCCTCCGTCGGTGAGGGCGCCGGACGCGAGGGCTTCACCGCAGGGGGAGCGGGCGCCTGGACCGACGAGGTCGGCCCGGGCTGCGTGCGAGGGCTGGGTACGGGGGTCGCCGGTGACGGCACGGGTGGTACGGCCCTGGCCTCTCCCGCGGGCTTCGTGACAGGGACGGGCTTGCTTTCGCCGACCGGACGGCTGTCCCCGGGGGGCGTGGTCTCCGCGACGGGCTTGGTTTCCGCGATGGGCTTGCTCTCCGCGACGGGCTTCTGGTCGGTGAGCAGCTGGGCGCCGGCGGGCTTGGCTTCGGTGGAGTCTTTGCCCTCGGGGCCGCTGGCCGCCGTGGCGTTGGCCTGAGTCGCCCGCGGCTCCTCGGCCACGACCTGGATCGCGGTCACGTACTTGACATCGTTGCGGACCTCGTAGAACACGCGAACGGGCATGTCCTTCGAGAGATCGACCAAGCCGCCCGCTTTGCCGTGGACAGTGATCGCCGTGTCGTTCGTCACCGCGAGACTGACGGCGCGGACGCCGACGCGGTCCTCCGCGACGTCGATCGTATGCGCGTTCCGGTCGACCCGGCCCAGGTAACCCGTCATGCTTCCCATCGCCGGGCCGCCGGCCAGCTGCGGCACGAATTCCTGCTCCGGCGTCCGCAGCGTGGACCAGGCCACCAGGCCGGCGATCACGAGCACGGCCGCCAGTGCGATAGCTCCGGCGATCCTGGAGAGCTCTTGCGCAGTCACGCCTGCCGTCCCGCCGTCATCGCTTCTCCTCCTACTGGCTCGGGTACCACCAGGATCTTACCGCTTCGCTCGCCCCGCTGGGCATGGACCAGCGCGGCCTTGATGTCCTCGATCCGGTAGACCTTCTCGACGGGAGCCGACAGGATTCCCTTGACCACCTGCTGGGCGAGGTCGGCGTACAGCGACCGGACCTCGGCCAGGGAGCGTCGGGCGAGGCCGCGACCGAGGATGAATCCCACGAGGCTCTGCCCGCCCCCGGTCAGCGCACCGCGCGAGATCACGGGGTCGTCGCCGCTCATCGAGCCATAGTTGCAGACGACACCGCCCTCGGTCAGGCACGACGACAGGCGCGCCGTCGCCCGGCCGGACACCGCGTCGAGGCCGAGGCGGATCGGGGCGCCACCCGTCCGCGCCTTGACGGTCTCGGCGAGGTCGGGACCGTCTACGGCACAGACGTCGGCACCGAGCACGCTCAGCTCGTCGAACAGCGCGGCGCGCCGCACCACGTTCACGGTCTTGATCCCGCGCGCCCGTGCCAACCGGATGACCAGCCGGCCCACCGCGGAGTTGGCGACGTTCTGGATGATCCAGTCTCCCGGCTGCAGCGCGACGATGTCGGCCAGGAGCAGCAGCGCGGTGGGCGGATTGATCCGCAGCATGGCGGCCTGCTGCAGGTCGATCTCCGCCGGGACCGGGATGACGTCGTCGCCCTTGACGCGCCGCCGCTGCGCCCAGTTCTCGCGCTGCAGGTTGATGACGAGGTCGCCGCGCCGTACGTGGCTGACGCCGGCCCCGACGGCGGCGACGCGGCCGATGCACTCCGCACCGGGCGTGGCCGGCAGCGCCGGCCGCAGGCGATACGTGCCGCGGCACATCGAGATGTCGGCGGGGTTGATCGGGAACGCCAGCACGTCGAATACCACCTCGCCGGCGGCCGGCGCGCCCACGTCTGGCGCGTCGATGCATCGCACGACATCCTCCGGCGGTCCGTACCCCTCGAGGATCGCCAGCTTCATCGTGCAGGCAACGGCCAGCCGAGCCAGTCGCAGACCGCTCGCCCCATGACCAGCTCGAGGTCGCGGTCCTTCAGCCACGGCAATTCTTCGGTGAACATCGTCACACACTGCCGCCACGAGCACGGCATGCGCGTGATATCGGTCCCCCAGAACATCCGCTGGGGCCCGAACGCCTCGTAGATCCGGCGCAGGTGGCCGTGGATGTTGCGGTAGGGATAGGCCTCGCTGGAGTAGCTCGGCGCTCCGGTGGCCTTGATGGCGACGTTGGGGTGCTTGGCCAGCGCGAGCATGTCCGGCAGATTGGCCCAGGCGGCGTCGTCCTTCGTCCCCGACGGCCGGCCGAGATGGTCGATGATGAGCTTCAGCCGCGGGTGTCGCTGCGCGACCTCGGCGACCTTCGGCAGGAAGCCGGCGGCCAGCAGCGCGACCGGCAGCCCGGCCCGCTCGGCCGCGGGCCACAGCCAGTCGATCGTGCCGTCGGTCGGCCACGTCTTCTGGTGCGGCTGCAAGAAGGTGAAGCGCAGCCCGAGCATGCCCGGCCGCTGCTTCCAGCCGTCGATCAGCGCCCGGCTCTCGGGACGATCGAGCGGGAAGTTGCCGAGGATCGCCAGCCGGCCGCGGTGCTGACGCGCCGCCTCCACCGCCAGCTCGTTGGCGTTGGGATCCCAGGACGTCGGCGGGTGGATCACCGCCGCGTCCACGCCCGCCGCGTCCATCTCCCCGAGCAGCTCGTCCGCGGTGAAGGCCGGGACCTGGCGGTGGTTGGCGTTGGTCGGCTTGCCGCCGCTCCAGATGTGGACCTGCGCGTCGACGATCAGCATGACGGGCTCCTCAGGCCACCTGCGCCACGGTCGGTGCCTCGCCCATCAGCGTGGTGCGCCGCATGTCGCGCGGCTCGTGGGCCGGGAAGGGCCGGGCGCGGTGCATGGTCTGGCGGTTGTCCCACATCACGAGGTCGCCCACGCGCCAGCGATGGGCGTACACGAACTGCCGCTGGGTGGCGTGCTCGACGAGGTCGCGC
>JBKOZA010000306.1:0-1450 GCA_046725675.1 Candidatus Methylomirabilota bacterium | reverse complement strand
GCGAAAGGCGTTCATGTTCACGGCGCTGGGCAAGATGGGCTCGCTGGGCCGCCGCTCGGCGGTGGCCGAGATCTTCGGCGTCAAGCTCTCCGGCTTCCTGGCCTGGTGGCTGTGGCGGACGATCTACCTGATGAAGCTGCCCGGCCTCGACCGCAAGATCCGCGTCGCCACCGACTGGACGCTCGACCTCGTCCTGCCTCCCGACATCGTGCAGCTCAAGACCGACCGGGCGCTCGGCGTGCGCCGTGAGTACTTCGAGCCCGGCCAGGTGATCTTTCGCGAGGGCGACCGCGGCGACTGGCTCTACGTCGTCACCGAGGGCGAGGTCGAGGTGCTCAGGACCGTTCCCGGACGCGGCGAGCAGCCGGTGCGACGGCTGGGGGTCGGGGAGTGCTTCGGCGAGATCGCGCTTGTCAGCGACATGGCCCGCTCGGCCACCGTGCGGGCGGTCTCGGCGACCAACGTGCTAGCCGTCGACCGCGAGGCCTTCCAGGCGATGTTCGCGAGCCTGCCTCCGCTGAAGGGGTTCGTCGAGCAGCTCATCGCCTCGCGGAGCGCGTGAGCCGATGAGCGCGCGCATGACCTGCCGGGACGTGATCGGCCTGCTGCTCGAGTACCTGGAGGCGACGCTCGACGACGATGTCGTGCGCCAGCTCGAGGCCCACCTGGAGGGATGCGAGCCCTGCCGGGCCTACCTCGCGACCTACCGGCGCACGTCGGGCGTCGTCGCCGCCGCCGAGCGCGTCGAGATGCCGCCCGAGATGCGCCGCCGCCTGGCCAGCTTCCTGGCCGAGCGCTTCCCCCGGGCCCCTGACGGAGGCTGACCCGGCCAATCGGTCGATTCGCTCAGGGGCTGACGTGCAAGCCGGGGTGCTGCCACCTGAAGTAAGCCGCCATGGCCGCGGCGGCCAGCAGGTTGGCGACCAGCACCGACCACGACGACAGCACGCGCAGCACCGGCGCCACGAAGATGGTCGCCGCCACGATGAACCCGAACTGGAAGACGACGAAGAGCAGCAGCACGCCGAAGCCGGAGCTGGGATGGCGCTCGGCGTAGGCCAGCAAGCGCGCGGCGATTCCACCGAGAACGACGAAGACGAGGACGTGCACCCACGTGAACATCAGGACCATCTCGAGTGACACGGTCAGCGTCTCTGGCGTGCCGAGCCCGGCCCCGCCGCGGAAGAGCGCGGTGCCGAGGACGGTCGGCGTCCACAGCGGCCGGCCGGCGACCGTGTCCACGAGCAGGAACCACAGGGCGATCGTGAGCGCGCCGAGCGCGCCGGCGATCATGCCCTCCTGGTAGAGTTGGGTCGTCTGCAACGCAGCCGGGGGCTCAGTATCGACCGGAATCGAGACACGGGCGGGACTGGTCATGACCCTCTCCTTTCCGGGACAGGACCGAACCCTGAAAGCGTGTCGGTGATTCTACTCCCGAGGCCGGGCATGC
>JBKOZA010000305.1:0-1739 GCA_046725675.1 Candidatus Methylomirabilota bacterium | reverse complement strand
CCGTGCCGCTCATGACCGACACCGACTATTTCCGCCGCCAGGGCGATTCGTGGAAGGGAAACGCGGGGGCGGCGCGGCTGGCCCGCGACGAGAAATACGACGCCGGGTTCGTGTACGCCGAGTGGCCGGCGACGGAGAAGGCGCCGGCCATCGAGGTCACGAGCCGGTTCACCACGCGCGACCGATTCGTCGACGTCACCAAGCCCGGCACCGTGGCCGGTGAGGACCCCGCCGTCCTCAGGAAGTATCTCGAGCCAACCGCGCTGATTCCCACCGACGGCCTCGTACTGGAGACCTCGCAGCAAATCGTCAAGGGCCACACGACGGAGGTTGCCAAGGCCCGCGCCATCTACGAGTGGATCGTCGACAACACGTTTCGCGATCCCAAGGTCAAGGGCTGCGGGCTCGGCGACATCAAGACCATGCTGGAGACGCGCTACCTCGGCGGCAAGTGCGCCGACCTCAACGCGCTCTACGTGGGCCTGGCCCGGGCCGCCGGCCTACCCGCCCGCGACGTGTACGGCGTGCGCTGCGCGGACTCCGCCGAGTTCAAGAGCCTGGGCAAGAGCGGCGACATCTCCAAGGCCCAGCACTGCCGGGCCGAGGTCTACCTGACCGGGCACGGCTGGGTACCCGTCGATCCCGCCGACGTTCGCAAGGTCGTCCTCGAGGAGAAGCCGGGCGGCAGTATCCCGCTCACGGATCCGGCCGTCCTCAGGGCGCGCGCCAAGCTCTTCGGCGCCTGGGAGATGAACTGGCTCGCTTACAACTACGCCCACGACGTCAGGCTGCCGAACTCGGCGGGCAAGCCGGTGCCCTTCCTCATGTACCCGCAGGGCGAGACCGACGAGGGACGCAAGGACAGCCTGGACCCGGCGAGCTTCCGCTACACGATCACGTCGAGGGAGATCACCGGCTAGGAGCCGAGATCGGTCGAGGAGTCAGACGGTGCCCCCGGCTCGCGGGGGCATCGGTGTTTCTAGGCGCGGGGTGCGGAGCTCTTGAGGACGGCCAGCAGTCGTTTCTTCAGCTCGGCCGGGATCGGGATGTCGGGCAACTTTCGCGCGGCGTCGACGGTGCCTCGGTAGGTGTTGACGAACGCGACGCAGGGGGCGCAGCCGTCCATGTGGAAATCGATCAGCTCGCGCGTCTCGCGGGGCAGCGAGCCGTCGAGATAGTCACCGAGGAGCTCGGCGATCTGCCGACACTCGATTTCGGACGGGCCCTCTGACCTGCAGTCTGGCATTGGCACTCATTATAGATGGATGCGGGCCGGCCTGCCGCCGATTCAGCGGCGGGCCAGGACGGCCAGCGGGGGGGCGGGATATCCTGGGCCCCATGTCGCGTCTGGCGATCCTGGCCCCTCACGCTGCTCCCGCCGTGCTCGGCAACGCGGTCACGGTGCAGCGCGTGGCGCGCGGCCTCCGTGAGCGGGACGAGGAGCTGCGCGTCTGGGACGTCTCGGACGAGCCCGAGCGGACGGTCGCCGCCGAGGTCGAAGCCTATCGGCCGACTCTGGTTCACGCCTTCCACGCCCGTCGCACGGGGCCGCTGGGGCTCAGGCTCGCCCGCCGGCTGCAGGTGCCGCTCGTCGTCACGCTGACGGGCACCGACGCCAACCACGACCTCTCTGACCCCGAGCGTGCCCCGGTCGTGCGACAGGTCCTGGCGGGTGCCGCGGCGGTCACGGCCTTCCACGCGTCCATCGTCGACAATGTCGTGGCCGTGGTTCCCGACAT
>JBKOZA010000304.1:0-1991 GCA_046725675.1 Candidatus Methylomirabilota bacterium | reverse complement strand
AGAAGCTGAACAGCACCACCGGCAGCAGCAGGTTGGTGGCGCTGAAGGTGGGCAGCCGCCAGCGCATCAGCAGCTCGCTCCGGGTCTGGGCCAGCAGCACGCGGCCGAGCGGAGCGACCGTCATGGGCGGCCCGTTCCCCGAGCGGTGAGCGCGAGGAACGCCTCTTCGAGATCCGCGCCCACGACCTCGAGGTCGCTCAGCGCGACGCCCCGGCGAAACAGCTCGCGCAGGACCGTCTCCGGCTCCGCGCTCAGCAGCTGGACCCGGTCGCCGTCGCGCGCCAGGGCGGTCACGGGCAACCCGTCGAGCGTCGCACCGTCCAGTCCACCGGTCACGCGGAATCGCACGCGCTTGCTGGGCATCCGAGCCTTGATGGCGGCCGGCGGCGCGTCGGCGATGACGACGCCGTGGTCGATGACCACGATGCGGCGGGCGAGCGCGTCGGCCTCCTCCAGATAGTGCGTGGTCAGCACGATCGTCCGCTCGGCGCCGGCCAGATCGCGCATCGAGGCCAGGAAGGCCTGGCGGGCCGCGACGTCCATGCCAACGGTCGGCTCGTCGAGGAACAGCACCTCGGGGTCGCCGCACACGGCGAGGGCGAAGAAAAGCCGCTGCCGCTGCCCCCCGGAGAGCTGGGCCACCCGGGCGTCCGCCTTGTCCTCGAGCCCCGCCAGCCCGATCGCCCGCGCCGTCGGGAGGGGCCGCGGATAGTACGCGCGGAACAGGTCGACGAGCTCCCGGACACTGAGCGTGCCCGGCACCCCCGACTCCTGGAGCATCACGCCCGTGCGACTGCGGGCACGCCGGTCGCCGGGCTCCAGGCCGAACAGCCGCACGCGCCCCTCCGTCGGACGGCGCAAGCCGAGCATGAGGCTGATCGAGGTCGTCTTGCCGGCCCCGTTGGGTCCCAGCATCGCGACGACCTCGCCGGGGCCGATGCGGAGATCGACCCCGCGCAGCGCTTCCACTGCGCCATAGCGCTTGCGGGCGCCCTCGAGCTCCACGACTGGCCTCGTCACGCCAACCTCACGCTCCACCACTCGTCATGACGTCCTCCAGCGGCAGTGACGGTAACACTACGACGTCGGCCGGCGGTCCAGGCCCCGATCTCACGAGCGGCCGTGAGCCTCGCGGGAACCGTCGGAATTCACCTCCGAACGGGGCGGCGGCGTCCTCCCGGGCGACGCGACGTGGGCGGCGGTGTCGGCGGAGCATGGGCGCGGCGACGGGAGCCCGTCAAGGCGTTCGGTTGCAGGCTCTCGAAGGCCGTGCCTATCATCGGGCACCAAATGAGCATCGCTCCGGCGCGCACGGCGACGGCTCCGCCGCTCGACCGCTCGGCGCTCCTCGCGCGGTATCACGACGTGCGGCGGACGACGGAGCGGTTGTGTCGTCCGCTGTCCGCCGAGGACCACGTCGTCCAGGCCATGCCCGACGTGAGCCCGACCAAGTGGCACCTGGCCCACGTCTCCTGGTTCTTCGAGACGTTTCTGCTCGAGCCCCAGCTGCCCGGCTACGCGCCGCTGCACCCTGCATATCGTGTGCTCTTTAATTCCTACTACAACGGCGTCGGTCCGCAGTTCTCGCGACCCGAACGAGGTCACCTATCGCGCCCCACCGTGAGCGAGGTCCTGGGCTACCGCGCCTGGGTGGACGACGGCATGACCGCGCTCCTGGAGCGTGGTGACGAGGCGCAGCTGGCCGCGACGACGCCGCTGCTGGAGCTCGGCCTCAACCACGAGCAGCAGCACCAGGAGCTGATCCTCACCGACATCAAGTACAACCTCGGCGTCAATCCGCTCCGCCCGGCCTATCACGCCGTCACGCTCCCGCGCGGAACGGCGACCCCGCCCCTGGGCTGGCGCGAGCACGCCGGCGGCCTGCACCCGATCGGCCACGACGGCAGCGGCTTCGCCTTCGACAACGAGGGTCCGCGTCACGCCGTCTATCTGCGGCCGTTCCGTCTCGCCGACCGGCCGGTCACCAGCGG
>JBKOZA010000303.1:0-6404 GCA_046725675.1 Candidatus Methylomirabilota bacterium | reverse complement strand
GGTGCGGCAGCGAGACGAACTCGGGATCGACGACGGCGGCCCGCCGCGCCTTGGCCAGCGCGCGCTCGGCCCCGGTGACCCCGAGGTCGCTCGGCTCGCTGCCGAACCCGATCAGCCGCGCGCCGTCCACCTCGAACACGGCCTGGATGCCGAGCCCGTACGACTCCGCCGACTTCGGCTCCTCCACCCCGTTGCACGGAATGTGCGACGTGTAATTCAGCCGCGCCAGCAAGCTCGCATTCGACGCCGCAAACACCTCGACCTCCGCCACATCCGGCCTGGCGCTGGCCAGCTCGAACGCCTCCCGTGCCGCCGCCGCCAGCTCAGCCGTGCTGCGCATCGCTACTGGGCGCGCGCCTCATTAGTGACGCGGGTTCGCGGAGACGGCTGTGCCCTCGGCGGGGTAACCCTTGGCGTGCCACCCGGGCAGCCCTTCGTCGAGGACGCGGTGGTTGCGCCAGCCCAGGGTGTAGAGGATGCTGCTGGCCCCCCGGGCCAGGGCGTGGGGGCAGGTTCAATAGAAGACGACCAGGCTGGTCTTCGAGATCTCGCGGGCGCGCCCCTCGATCGCGCGCAGGGGCATGGAGCGGGCGCCCGTGATGTGCATCTCCTGGAAGGCGTCCCACGTCCGCACGTCGATGATGTCGGCGCGCGTGCCCCGGTCGAGCAATGCCTTCAGCTCGTCCACGCTGATGAAGTTGACCGGCGCGTCGGGTGGGGCCGCCGGCGCGGCGCCCAGCAACAAGACGGCGGCCGCCGCGAGCATGCCGGCGAGGCGGCGCACGCTCAGCCCCCGGCCAGGCGGGCGCGACTGCGCATCGTCGGGCCCCCGTTTCCGAGCTTCTTGGTCTGCATCGGCTGTCCCTTGCCGCAGTTCGGGATCGGATAGAGCCGGAAGTCCGCGCCCACCGCGTCGACGTTCATCAGATACTCGCGTGTGTCGGCCATGATGCCACCATCGCGGTAGAGCCGGCCCAGCCGGCCGTCACGGATCTCGTAGACCTTGCGTGCCGAGATGCGGAAGTTCTCTCGGCTCTCGGCGATCGACGGGATGCGGTGGCCTGCCAGGTACCAGCCGCGATCGACCTCGCGCACGATGTCGGCGGGATCACGGTCGCCGGCGGCGAAGACGGTGTTCGACATGCGGATCAGCGGGACCAGCGCGGCGTCGGTCGCCTTGAAGTGGCCGTTGGGCGCGCCACCGAACACCGCCGCCGTCTGGCGGCTGTTCATGAAGCCCACCAGCACCCCGCGGTCGATGTGGACCACGCGCCGGCCCGGGGTCCCCTCGTGGTCGTAGACGTAGTGGCCGTAGCCGGGCAGCGCGGGATCCGAGTAGGCGGTGACCAGCGGCGAGGCGATGCGCCGCCCCACGTGGTGGTCGTCGAGCCCGGCCAGCAGCCACGAGCGCCCCGCGTAGGCCGTCTCCATCTTGAGAGCACGGTCCAGCTCGACGGGGTGACCGACGATCTCGTGGGAGACGAGCGTGTTGTAGTGCGGATCGGTGACGACCACCTCCGGACGCGCGCTGGTGGGCAGCGGCGGCGCCTGGGCCAGCTCGACGCTTTCCCGGGCCAGCGCCAGCGCGAAATCGGCGAACGGTGGGGCCGTCAGGAGCGGATCGTCGATGCCCCCGGCGAGGACTTCCCAGCCGCGCTGGTGTCCGCTGGCGTCGTACAGCTCCTGGCTGACGTCGCCGTGAACCGCGACGACCAGCACCACCCCCTGGGTGAGCGCGAACGACTGGTCGATCAGCGCGCCCTCCGTGGAGGCGAACAGCTCGCGCGAGAGCTGGGTGAGCGTCGCCACCCAGTTGTGCTTCACGCTCGGGTCGCAGGCGGCGACCCGACGCGACACGTCGGTGGTGAGGGCAACGACGTCGGCCAGCGGCAGCGTCCGCGGGTCCACCGCGTAGACCGCGGGCACGGTGTCCTCACGCGCCTCGATCCGGTGCAGGCGCGTGTCGGCCAGCGACTCGCCCAGCGGCCCGAACTTCTCCCGCGCCTCCGCCTTCATCTCCGCGTTGACGAGCGCGCGCCGGTAGGCGCGCTCGAGCGCCTCGCGCAGGCGGCGGGCCAGCTCGTCGAGGTCGGCCGTGCCCAGCGTGAGGCCAACCCAGCCGGGCGCGATCGTCCGATCGCCGGCCAGGACGCGGACGCCGGCCGAGAACCCGTAATCGTCGTCGGAGGACTTGCTCTCGCCGTTCTCGGCGGTGGCGGACTTGCCCTCGGCCACGTCCAGGCGCAGGTCGGCGTAGGCCACGTGGGGCAGACGGCGGGCGGCGTCGCGCAGCAGGTCCCGGACCTCGGGCTTGACGGCCTCGACGAGATCGATGCTGATGCGCGCCGGCATCAGAACGGCTCCACGAACGGCTCGACGGTGACGCTCTCGCCGGCGGCGACGTCGCCGCGCTCCTCCTCGAGGACGATGAGGCAGTTGCCGGCGACCATCGAGGACAGGATGCCAGAGCCCTGGGGCCCCGTGCTCCGCACCTCCCAGCCGCCGTCGCCGTAGGCCAGGACGCCGCGCTTGAACTCGCGGCGGCCGGCGCGCTTGCGCAGCGGCTCCAGCGCGCGCGCCTGCCACGCCGGCGGGACCAGTCGGCGGCGCCCCGCCAGCTTCCAGAGCGCCGGGCGCACGAAGAGCATGAAGGCGAGCAGGGAAGCGACCGGGTTGCCGGGCAGCCCGAAGAACGTCGTGTCGCCGATCGCCCCGAACGCCAGCGGGCGCCCGGGCTGCATCGCGACCTGCCAGAAGTCGATCGTCCCCAGCTCGGCCAGCACGTCCTTCACCAGGTCGTAGGCGCCGACCGACACGCCCCCGGACGTCATGACGACGTCGGCCATGCCCGCCGCCTCGCGCAGCCGCGTGGTCAGCTCGTCGCGAGCGTCGGACACGATGCCCAGATCGAGCACCTCGCCCCCCGACAGCTCGACGGAGCCGCGGAGCGTGAACCGGTTGGCGTCGTAGATCTGCCCCGGGCGGCGCGGCGTCCCCGGCTCGGCCACCTCGTCGCCGGTGGACAACAGGGCCACGCGGGGTCGGCGGTGCACGCTCAGCTGCCAGATGCCGAGAGAGGTGATGAGCCCGATCTCCTGCGGGCGCAGCACGGTGCCGCGCTCGACGACGATGGCTCCCGTCTCCACGTCCTCGCCGCGCAGGCGCACGTTGACACCCTTGTCGATCGGCCCGATCCACACGCGGTCGCCGTCGCGCTCGACGTTCTCCTGCGGGTAGACCGTGTCGACGCCGGCCGGCATCGGCGCGCCCGTCATGATCCGCAGCGCCTGGCCCGGCTGCAGCCGACCGTCGAAGACCGCACCGGCCGCCAGGTCGCCGACCACGTCGAGCGAGCGCCTCCCGCTGCTCGGGATGTCGGCGCTGGCGACGGCGTAGCCGTCCACGGCGGAGTTGTCGGCCGGCGGCACGTCGAACGGCGCCTGGACGTCGTCGGCGAGCACGCGGCCGAGCGCGCGCGTCACCGGCACCACCTCGGGCGGGACGGCGCCCGCGATTCGGGCGAGGATGCGGTCCTGACCCTCGCGCACCGCGATCATGGGTGCGATTATACCGGGCATGGACGAGGCGACGCCGGCGCGGCCCGCGGGCTTCTGGATCCGGGCGGTAGCGCTCGCGATCGACCTCGTCATCTTCGCCGTGGTGCAAGTCTCGTTCGAGGCGATGGCGAAGACCCTCATGGGCTCCGGCGCCGGCGTCGACTCCGCGCCGGGAATGGTGTGGCTCTTCACCGTGCTCTTCACCGCGGTCTACACCATCGCCTTGCACACGATCGCGGGCCAGACGATCGGCAAGAGCCTGGTCGGCGTGCGCGTGGTCGCCGTGGACGGCATGCCGCTGACCGTGGGCCCCTCGCTGCTGCGATACCTGGCGTACTTCATCTCGCTCATCCCGCTCGGCTTCGGTTACCTGGTGGCCGGGCTGCGACGTGACAAGCGCGCGGTCCACGATCTGATCGCGGGTAGCCGCGTCGAGCGTCTGCCGCGCCGGCGGCGGATCGTGCGGCGCCCCCTGCCGACCCGGCCACCAGTGGGCCCCCTGCAGGAGCCCGCGGTGCCGCACGCCGAGCCGGGGCCCGTCCCCTGATCCCGACGCTGCCGTTGCGGCTGCGCAACCGGCTGGCCGGCGCTATCCTGGCGGCTCTGCACGACGGGCAAGCGCGCCGCGAGCTGGCCGTGCTGGCCGACGCCGGTGCGCGCGGCTGGCTGCAGGGTGACGAGGCGTGCTGGGCGGATCGGCTCGTCGAGCGCGCGCGGGCCGCGGCGTCGGCGCTGGCCGAGCGTCCGCTCCTGGCGCATGAGTCGGACCTGGGGCAGGCGCTCCAGGCGGCGTCCGCGCTGTTCGAGGCCGGCCTCTACTTCGAGGTGCACGAGGTGCTCGAGCCGCACTGGATGGCCGCGAGCGGCGCCACCCGCGAGGCGCTGCAGGGCCTGATCCAGGTCGCGGTCGGCTGGCAGCACCTCGCCAACGACAATCTCACCGGCGGCCGCTCGTTGCTGGTCGAGGGCAGCAGCCGTCTGCACGGCCAGCGGCTGCTCGGTACCGACCTGGAGCCGTTCGCACAGGCGGCCGGCGAGGCGGCCGGCGGCGTGGCCGCCGGCCGTGTCGTCCGCCCGCCATGCTTTCCCTATTTCGAACTCGTGGACAAGGAGGAGTCATGAACCTCGAACTGGATGACAAGGTTGCGCTCGTGACGGGCGCCAGCAAGGGCATCGGCAAGGCGGTCGCGCTCGGCCTGGCCGCCGAGGGCGCGCGCGTGGTCGTGGTCGCCCGCGACGCGGGCCTGCTCGACAAGGTCGCCGCCGAATGTCGCGACCGCTCGGGTCGCGACGCGGTCGCCGTGGCCGCCGATCTGTCGACGCTCGAGGAGGTCGAGCGCGTGGCCCGCGAGGCCAAGAACCGGCTGGGCCGTATCGACATCCTCGTGAACAACGCCGGCGCCATCCGCGGTGGCGCCTTTCTGAGCATCCCGGACGCGCAGTGGATCGAGGACTGGAACCTCAAGCTCCTCGGCTACATCCGGATGGCGCGCGCCGTGTTCCCCCTCATGCAGGCGCAGGGTGGCGGCCGGATCTGCAACGTCGTCGGCGCGGCCGCCCGCAACCCCGGGCCCGCCTACCTCACGGGGGGCGCGGCCAACGCGGCCCTCATCAATTTCACGAAAGGCCTGGCGGATCTGGGGGCGCCCGCGAAGATCCTCGTCACCGCGGTCTCGCCCGCCGCCACGAAGACCGAGCGCTGGGACTCGCTCATGGCCCAGCAGGCGGCCGCCAGCGGCCGTAGCGTGCGGGAGCTGCAGGCCGAGGCCGAGGCGCCGTACAAGCTGGGCCGGATCGCGACGGCGGAGGACATCGCCGACATGGTGTGCTTCCTGGTTTCGGCGCGTGCGGCGTTCGTGACCGGCATCTGTATCACGGTCGACGGCGGCGCTACCCGGGGCGTGTATCCCTAGCGGGAAAGGGATAATTCGCACCTTGACATGCGTTACCTCCTGTAACTACTCTCTGTGGCCATAGCGCAAGCAGTGTCCCTAGGGGCCCCGGACCACGAGGGCAGGAGGTCGCGGCGATGTCGGCTAAGCTCTTTGTCGGAAACCTCTCCTTTCAGGCCACCGAGGAGGATCTTCGCGAGCTCTTCGCCCAGGCCGGCAACGTGGAGACCGTGCGCATCATCACGGACCAGTTCACCGGGCGCCCCCGGGGCTTCGGGTTCGTCGAGATGGCCACCAAGGAGGAAGCGCTGAAAGCGATCGAAATGCTGAACGGCCGCCTCTTCCGCGATCGCAACCTTGTCGTGGATGAGGCGCGCCCCCAGCCTCAGCGTGCCGGTGGCGGTCAGCGCGGCGATCGCAGCCCACGAGCTGGCGGCGGCGCCGGCGGAGGGTGGCGTCGCTGACTTCGATCCCCGTATCAGACAGCACGTCGTAAACGGCTGCCAAGACTCCGAGGAGCGTCACGGCTCGGCCGTGACGCTCCGAGCCGTTTTGGGGCACCACACAGCCCCCGCTAGAACAAGCTCAGCTGGGTCTCGTCTGCCTCGCGGTCGTCGCGATAGGGGACGAGGCCCTCGATCTCGGTGAAGCGGCGGAAGCGATCCCAGATCTCCAGCACCTTGCCCTGATAGTGCTCGACGTTCTCGTCCGGCCGCGCCTGGTCCCACTCGCTCGCCAGTCGGGCCTGCTCGTTGACCACCACGTTCCGGCCCCGGCCGGCCACATAGTAGGACACCTGATCTCCGGGCTGGCACGCGCGCTCGGCGGCGATCATCAGCTCGTAGGCCGCCGTCGGCGGCCGCTGGCCCGCCCGGACGCGCTCGCGGTAGACATCGACCGTCTCCTGTAAGGTCTCGGTGCGCGCGAACTGACGGAGTGGGACCTGATGAGTGGC
>JBKOZA010000302.1:0-1828 GCA_046725675.1 Candidatus Methylomirabilota bacterium | reverse complement strand
GTGTTAGGCCTCCGGTGACGTGGGCGTGCCGGAGGTGCGGGTGCGCCCCGCTTCGACCGCGAAGTCCGGGAACTCGAGCGGCCTCGCGCGGCGCACCGCGTACGACCGGCCCCGAGATCGAGCGCCGACCGGCGCCGAGCCCGCTTGACAGCGCCGTGAAACTAGTGTTTCATCGTGGCCGTGAGCGAGCAACATCTACTTCTCCTGCTGGTCGGGCTACCGCCGACCCCGTCGAGCCTCCGGGTTCGCGTGTGGCGACGGCTCCGATCGCTCGGCGCCGTGGCCCTGAAGCGCTCGGCCTATTTGCTGCCCGACAACCCTGACCGCTACGAGGATTTCCAGTGGCTGGCGCAGGAGGTCCAGCGGGATGGAGGGGACGCGACACTGATCCGGGTCCAGCAGATCGAGAACGTGAGCCCCGGGGACGTGCTGCGGCTCTTCCACGAGCCGCGCGACCGCGACTACCGCCAGCTCGCCCTTCGCTACCGCAAAGTGCTCCAGAGCCTGGACAGGAAATCGATCGGGCCGCGCGTCCAGGACGAGCTCAGCCGCCTGTCGAGGGACCATCAACGAATCCGTGACATCGACTTCTTCGACGCCCCCGGCGGCGCCGAGGTCCGGCGTCTCGAGGAGGCCATCGCCATGCGCACGCGACGTCCGGAGGCCCAGCGCGCCGAATCGCGACCGAGCCTCGATCTCACCAAGCTGCGCGGGCGGCGCTGGGTCACCCGGCCACGCCCGCACATCGACCGTATCGCCTCGGCCTGGCTCATCAAGCGCTTCATCGATCCCGAGGCGGTCTTCGTCTTCGCGCCGCCGGCGGAGTTTCCGGAGGACGCCATCCCCTTCGACGCCCCCGGGGTGGAGCTGAGCCATCAGGGAGAGGACTGCACGTTCGAGACACTGGTCAAGCGAGCCAACCTCCGCGATCGCCGCCTCGCCCGCCTCGCCGAGGTCGTTCACGAGGCGGATCTTCGGGACGGCAAGTACCCGCACGAGGAGGCCCGGGGCATCGACGTGGCGATCCGGGCGCTCCTGGCCGCGACGGCCGATGACCACCAGGTGCTGGCGCAGGGCCTGACGCTGTTCGAGGGGCTCTACGCAACCACCTCGAGGAAGCGTTGAGATGACGTCGAGCGCTCCCTCGTCGATCCTCGTGCTGTCACGAGCGGACGTGCTCGAGCTGCTCTCGCTCCGCGACTGCATCGACGCCGTGGAACACGCGTTCCGGCTGCACGCGGAGGGACGCACGCTGGGGCCGGGTGTGCTGTCGGTGCCCGCCGCGGACGGCGGCTTCCACATCAAGGCGGCCGGGCTCGTCGGCGAGCGCAGCTACTTCGCCGCGAAGACGAATGCCAACTTCCCCGCCAATCCCCGCCGGTTCGGGCTGCCCACCATCCAGGGGATGGTCGTCCTGGCCGACGCGGGGACCGGCGAACCACTCGCGGTGATCGAGTCGGGCAGCGTGACGGCGTTGCGCACGGCGGCCGCGACCGGGGTCGCGGCCAGGGTTCTCGCCCGCAGCGATTCGCGGACGGCGACGATCGTGGGCTGCGGCGTCCAGGGTGAGATGCAGCTTGCCGCCATCGCCGCGGTCCTGCCCCTGCAGCGAGCGTGGGTCCTCGACGTCGAGCACACGCGGGCCGAGAGCATGGCGGCGCGGGCCCGGGCCAGTCTGGGGTTGGACGTTCGAGCCGCCAAAGACCTTCGCGAGGCCCTGCGCGGAAGCGATGTGTGTGTGACCTGTACACCGGCGCGGCGGGCGTTCGTGGGGGCCGCCGACGTGGCGCCCGGGACGTTCATCGCGGCCGTGGGGGCTGACGCGCAC
>JBKOZA010000301.1:0-8569 GCA_046725675.1 Candidatus Methylomirabilota bacterium | reverse complement strand
AGGCTGGGCGACCGCATCACCGCCCGGGTGCAGGTCACCGAGGTGGTCCGCGAGCGGAATCGGATCCGGCTGCAGACCGTCTGCGTCAACCAGCGTGACGAGGAAGTACTGGCGGGCGAGGCGTGGGTCATGCCCTCGCGTACTCCGGTCGTTTACGAGGGACACCCGGCCTCGGCGGCGATCCTGGCCCGCCTCGCGTGGTCGCCGTGGACCTGGACGGCGCAGGCCATGACGCTCTGGAGCGTGATCTCGCTCTCGATGCTGGCGAGCGGCCTCGACCTGGCCACCGCTCCCGGCCGAACCTACATCAGCAAGCCGCCGTTGATGGAGAGCTCGGCTCCGGTGATGTAGTCGCCGTCGGGCGACACGATGTAGACGACCGCGCGGGCCACCTCTTCGGCCGTCCCGAAGCGCTTGAGCGGGATCTGCGCGAGCAGCCGCTCCTTCACCTTGTCGGGGATGCCGGCCACCATCTCGGTCTCGATGAAGCCGGGGGCGACGGCGTTCACGGTGATGCCCTTGCCGGCCAGCTCCTTGGCCAGCGACTTGGTGAACGCGGCCACGCCGGCCTTGGAGGCGGCGTAGTTGGCCTGGCCGAAGTTGCCGATCTGGCCGATGACCGAGGTCATGTTCACGACCCGGCCGTACCCCTGCCGCAGCATCTGGTCGACGAAGACCTTGGTGCAGTTGAACACGCCGTCCAGGTTGGTGCCGAGCACCTTGCGCCACGACGCGTGGTCCATCTTCGTGAACGTCTTGTCGGAGTTGATCCCGGCGTTGTTGACCAGGATGTCGAGGTGGCCGAACTCGCGCAAGACATCCTGGGCCATCCGGAAGGTGTCGGGATAGTCGCTGACGTCGGCCTGGGCGAGGATGGCCCGGCGGCCCATCTTCTTGATGTGCTCGGCGACGTCGCGCGCGGCCGCCTCGCTGGACACGTAGTTGATCGCGACGTCGGCGCCCTCTTCGGCGAGGGCGATGGCCACCGCCCGCCCGATGCCCCGCGAGCCGCCGGTCACGAGTGTCGTGCGTCCCTTCAACTTCATGAACGACATCCTTTCGCGCTCGCTGTGGAGAGCGCCAGTCTAGCACGCCGGTTCTTGTGAGGCTTGACGCGCGGTGTTAGTATCGCCGCACGATGGCGTACGTCATCAAACGGTATTCGAACCGCAAGCTCTACGACACGCAGGAGAGCCGCTACGTCACGCTCGAAGAGATCGAGGAGATGATCCGCGCCGGGCGCGAGATCTCCGTCGTCGACGCGGCGTCCGGCGAGGATCTCACGTCGGTCACGCTGACCCAGATCATTCTCGAGAACGAGCGCGCCCGCCGCGCCAGTCTGCCGGCGGCGTTCCTGCATCAGCTCATCAAGCACGGCGAGAGCTGGCAGGATTTCGTGCAGAAGTCGATGCGGTCCAGCCTGGAGGGGATGGTCTCGAGTCAGCGCGACATGGAACGGATCTTCCGCGACTGGTCGATCCGGGCCGGGTGGGGAGCGATGGGCGTGGCGCCGGCGCCGGCCGAGGTCAAGCGTGACGGCGCCTCGGACGACACCGACCGGCTGCGGGACGAGGTGACGGCCCTGCGCGACCGGCTCCGCTCGCTCGAGGAGCGGCTGCAGAAGCGCAGGACCGAGTCCAAATAGTCGTCTGAGCCTCAGGCGGCGTACAGGTCCCGCATCCTCGTGGCGGCCGCCGCCAGGGATTCCTGAATCCCTTTGCCGGCCTGTTCGGCGGTCGCGTTCAGCCGCTCGGCCGTCCGGGTGACCGCCTGGGCATTGCCCTCCAGGATCCGGAACCACTTCTGCGTGTTCTCGACACCGTGGGTCAGCGCCCGCTGGTACCAGGCCATCGGATCCCGCGGAGCGTCCTGCCAGGTCGACTGCCAGTGCAGGGTCGCGGCCTGCACGTCGCGTAGTGCCTCGATCCCGCTCTGCTGCAGCTCGGCGTACAGGCGCACGCCTTCCTTCGCCGTGGCGGCCGACAGCTCGGCCAGCTCGCGTAGGACCCGCTGATTCGCGTCGGCCCACAGCGTCACCGTCTCCACGGCCTTGGTCGAGCCCTCCCTGAACAGCTCGTGAGTCTTCTTGCCGTCTTCCATGACTGCTCCCTTCGTTGTCGTTTCGCTCGTCTCGACCGCTGGCCGCTTGCGCGCGCCCCGCTTCGCCATGCCCTCAACTCCTTGGGATGAACCCACCATAACGCGACGCGTTAGGATAGGCAAGCGATTTCTCGCACTGCGTCATATCGGGAGATGTTAGTGTCTGAAACCCCTGAGATTGCAGGCATCGTAGTCAACTCGAACGTCAACCAGGGAGGACGCCATGGCGGATGACAGCCTCGCCAAGCTGTTCTGGGGCCGTGTCGAGCGCAGCGGGAGCCGGCTCGCACACCAGTTCAAGCAGGGCGGTACCTGGCAGACGCTCACCTGGCGAGAGGTCGGCGAGATCGTGCGCGAGCTGGCGCTCGGGCTCATCGCTCTCGGTCGGCAGAAGGGCGACGCGGTGGCCTTGCTGTCGACGAGCCGCGCGGAGTGGGTCCAGGCCGACTTCGCCATCTTCAGCGCGGGTTGCATCACGGTGCCGATTTACCCGAGCTACCCGCCCGATCTGGTCGCCTACGTCATCAGCGACTCGGGGGCGCGGACCGTGTTCGTGGAGGACGCCGGCCAGCTGGCCAAGGTGCTGGAGGCGCGCGACCGGATTCCCCAGCTCGAGCACATCATCGTCATGAGCGGCCACGAGGCGCCCCAGCCGCCCAAGTCGGTGATGACGTGGGACACGTTGCGGCGCGTCGGGCGGGACGGCGCGGATGCGCACAAGGCGACGCTGGCCGAGCGGGTCGGCGGGAGCGGACCCGAGGACATCGCGTCGATCGTCTACACCTCGGGAACCACCGGCCCGCCCAAGGGCGTGGTGCAGACGCACGGCAACCACGTCGCCGCCCTGGCGGCGTCCACGGAGGCGACCCCAGTCCAGGAGGGGTGGGTGCACCTGCTGTTCCTCCCGCTCGCCCACTCGTTCGCGCGGCTGGAGTCTTTCCTCGGCGTCGCCCACGGCCTCACGACCGCCTTCGCGGAGAATCTGGACAAGCTGCGCGACAACCTGCCCGAGGTTCGCCCGCACTTCATCTGTAGCGTGCCGCGAGTCTTCGAGAAGGTGTACGCCGGCGTCCTGGCGACGGCGCAGTCGGGGTCGCCGCTCAAGCGCAAGATCTTCGAATGGGCGGTGTCGGTTGGGCGCGACGTGAGCCGCCACCAGCAGCGCGGCCAGCCGGTCCCGTTCGGGCTGGAGACCAAGCGGCGCATCGCCCACGCGCTGGTGTTCACCAAGCTGCACGCGCGACTGGGCGGGCGATTGCAGTGGGCGGTGTCGGGGGGGGCACCGCTGTCCCGTGACATCGCCGAGTTCTTCCACGCGGCCGGCATTCTGCTGCTGGAGGGCTACGGCCTGACGGAGACCTGCCCGGCGTTGACGTTCAACCGGCCCAGCCGCTTCAAGTTCGGCTCGGTGGGCCAGGCGCTGGCCGGTGTCACCCTCAAGGTCGCCGCCGACGGCGAGATTTTGGCGCGCGGGGGCAACGTTGCCACCCGCGGCTACTTCAAGCAGCCGGAAGCGACCCGCGAGGTCTTCGAGCCGGACGGCTGGTTCCACACGGGCGACATCGGGCGGATCGACGAGGACGGGTTCCTGTTCATCACCGACCGCAAGAAGGACCTCATCGTCACCGCCGGCGGCATGAACATCGCCCCCCAGAACATCGAGAACCTCTTGAAGGCGGATCCGTTCATCAGCCAGGTGATGGTCCACGGCGATCGACGGCCGTACCCGGTCGCGCTCATCACCCTGAACCCTGACGAGCTGGGCAAGTTCGCCCGCGACCAGGGCGTGCTGACGACCGATCCCGCCTCGCTCGTGCGCCATCCGAAGATCGTCGAGCGGGTCACGCGCACGGTCGAGGAGAAGAACACCAATCTGCAGTCCTACGCCAAGATCAAGAAATTCTCGATCCTGCCGACGGACTTCACGCTGGAGGGCGGCGAGCTGACCCCGACCCTGAAGATCAAGCGCAAGGTCGTGGCCGAGAAGTACCGGAAGGAGCTGGAAGCACTCTACGGGTAGGTCCGGGTGACGCGGCTACTGGCGGGAAGGGTGGCGGTCGTCACCGGGGCCAGCCGCGGCCTGGGACGCGCCATCGCGCTGGCGCTGGCCGAGGCCGGCGCCGACGTGGCGGTGACCGGTCGCGCGGCGGCCGAGCTGGAGGAGACCGCGCGCCAGGCGGTCCAACACGACGTGCGGGCGCTGCCGTTCGTCGCGGACGTTTCCGCGTATCCCGAGATCGAGCGGTTGATGGCCCACGTGGTCAGCGCGCTGGGCCGGCTCGACATCGTCGTCAACAACGCCGGCATCGCCAGGGTCGCGCCGCTGGCCGAGGCCTCGCTGGACGACTGGCGGGCGATCGTCGAGGTCAACCTCTCCGGTGTGTTCTACGGCTGCCGGGCGGCCGCGCCCTATCTCATCCGCCAGCGGTCCGGCAAGGTCATCAACCTGGCCTCCGTGCTGGCCGCCGTCGCGTTGCCCGGCTACACGATGTACGCGGCGACCAAGGGCGCCGTCATCTCGCTGACCCGTACGCTGGCGGTGGAATGGGCGCGGCACAACATCCAGGTCAACGCCATCGCACCCGGGTGGTTCGTCACCGACATGAACGAGGCCGCTTTCGCCGATCCGCGGGTTCACGAGCGCCTCACCCGTGACGTTCCCGCCCGGCGGACCGGACGACTCGAGGAAATCGGCCCGCTGGCGGTCTATCTGGCGTCGACGGGCTCGGATTTCATGACGGGTCAGACCATCTTTCTCGATGGCGGCCAAACGGTGGCGTGAGGCAAGCTCATGCTGAACAATGCCATCAAGTATATACGTATAAATACTCGATATAATGGCGAATATATATTCGCCGCCCGAGCGATCGATGTCGGCGACCCACCTTGGGACGCATGGTGACGATCGAGTGGAGTAGATTTCTTGGCGTGAAGGCGGCACGGCTCCACGGTCCGCGTGACGTCCGCATCGAGATGATCCGGCGGCCCGAGCCCGAGGCCGGCGAAGTCCTGGTTCGCGTCGGGATGGCGGGGCTCTGCGGGACGGACTTCGCGATCTGGACGGGCGAACGACCGGTGACCTACCCACGGGTGCTCGGGCATGAATTCGTGGGGTACGTGGAGGCGCTCGGCTCTGGCGTGACGCGCGTGAACGTCGGCGACCGCATCGTGGTCGAGCCCAACTACTCCTGCGGCACCTGTGCGCTCTGCCGCGATGGCAACCGCAACCTCTGCCTGGCCCGCACGGCCGTCGGCATCGACGTGGATGGCTGCTTCGCGGAGGTCGCCCGTGTCCCCGAGCGGTGTTGCTGGCCGGCGCCGTCCGGCGTCGACGACGAGGACCTGCTGATGACCGAGCCGCTGGCGGTCGTCGTTCGTGCGGTGGCGCGCGCCGGCGTGCAGCCCGGTGAGTCGGCGGCCATCGTGGGCGGTGGCACACTCGGCCTGCTCGCGCTGCAGGTGCTGCGCGGCGCCGGCGCCCGCGTGCTGGTCCTGAGCCGGAGCCCGCGCCGCTTCGCCCTGGCCCACGAGCTCGGTGCCGAGGCCACGCACGTGGTATCCGGTGGCAGCCTCGAGGCGGTGGCGCGGACATTCTCCGGCCGCGAGGGCATCGGGGTGGTCGTGGAAACGGCCGGCACCCCGGAGGCGATCACCCATGCCCTCACGCTCGTCCGTCCGGGTGGCCGAATCGTTCTCACGGGGCTGCCGCACGAGCCGACACCGGTCGCCTTCTTCGGGGTCGTGCGGCGCGAAGTCACGATCGTCGGCTCGATGATCTACCAGGACGAGTTCCCGGAGGCGATGCGGCTCGTGGCCGCCGGTGTCGTGCGCACGCGGCCCCTCGTGACCCACCGGTTCGGCCTCGACGCGCTCGGCGCCGCGTTCGCGGCCCACGCGCAGCCGGACTCGATCAAGGTGGCGGTGCTCTCGAGCTGAGCGTGGCAACGCCTTTCGCCGTCATCAACAAGATCCGGATGCACCCGGACCCACGTGCTCGGCGCCTCGATGGGCGGGACCATCGCGATGGAGGTGGCGCTTCGCCGTCCCCGGCTCGTCCGGTCCCTGACGCTGCCCTGTCCGTGGGCCGAGGCCGAAGCCCGCTTCCTGCACACGATCGACTCGTGCATCGCGCTCGCCTATCGCGTGCCCTTCGAGGAGCGCCTGCGGCACGTGACCTACCCCCGGCTGTTCACGCCCTTCGGCACGAACCAGAACGTCGAGACGGCGTGCCAGCGGGCGCTGGCCTATCCCCACCAGACGAAGGCCGAGGCCATCGAGCGGCAGGGGAGAGGCATCGCGGCCTGGAACGGGACGCGCGTGAGGCGACTACTGTGGTCGATCCGGGTCCCCGTCCAGATCCTGGTGGGCGCCGACAACATCCTCACCCCCCCGACGTTCTCCCGGGCACTGGCGAAGCGACTGCCGCGCGCCCGTCTGGGCGTCCTGCCGGGCGGCCACGGGTTCTTCCTGGAGCACGCCGAGATCTTCAACCGCGCCGCCCTGCCGTTCCTCAAGTCCGTCCGCTCGAAGTAGCCGACCGGCCGGTCCCAGAGAAAGGAAACTGACCGTGAGACTCGTCGTCACCGGCGGGGCCGGCTTCATCGGTTCCCACGTCGTCGATCGGCTGCTTGGAGACGGTCACGAGGTCGCCGTCGTCGACGACCTGAGCACCGGCCGGCGGGACAACGTGAACGCGGCCGCCCGCCTGCACGTCGTCGACGTGCGCGCCCCCGAGCTGCGACGCATCATCGACGGCACGCGCCCGGCGGCCGTCGTGCACCTGGCCGCCCAGGCGGCGGTGTCGCGCTCGGTCGCCGACCCCGCCTTCGACGCCTCGGTGAACATCCTCGGCACGCTGAACCTCCTCGACGCCTGCGGCGCCGCCCGCGTCCGCGACGTCGTCTACATTTCCACGGGCGGCGCCGCCTACGGCGACACCGACGTGATCCCGACGCCGGAGACCCACCTGACCGTGCCCGCCTCGCCGTACGGCGTCTCCAAGGTCGCCGCCGAGCTCTACCTCGACTGCTGGGCGGCCCTGTCCGGCGCCCGCGGCGTGTCGCTGCGCCTGGCCAACGTGTACGGGCCGCGCCAGAACCCGGAGGGCGAGGCAGGCGTGGTCGCCATCTTCACCAGCCGGCTGCTGGGTGGACGCAGCTGCATCATCAATGGCGACGGTGAGCAGACGCGCGATTACGTCTACGTCGCCGACGTAGCGGACGCCGTCACCCGCGCGCTTGCCCGGTCGGCGGCCACCGGTCCCATCAACGTGGGGACGGCGCGGCAGACGACGGTGAACGAGCTCTACCGGATGCTGGCCGGGGCGGCCGGAATCGAGCGAGCGGCCGAGCATGGACAGGCTCGCCCCGGCGAGCAGCGGCACAGCGCGCTCGACTGGAGCCGGGCCCGCCGCCTGCTCGAGTGGACGCCCGCGACGCCCCTGGAGCGCGGGCTCGCCGAGACGGTGGCCTGGGCGCGCGCAGACCGCCGGGCGACCGACACGCGGGGAGAGGCAACAGAAGTTCCCGGCTGACGGGACGCTCGGCTAGAATCGTCCCGTCGTGACGCAGCGAGCGCTCATCACCGGCATCACCGGCCAGGATGGCTCCTATCTCGCGGAGTTCCTGCTGGAGAAGGGTTACGAGGTCTACGGCATGGTCCGCCGGGCCTCGAGCGATCACTTCGCGCGGATCACTCACCTGCGAGACCGGATCCGGCTGTGCGAGGGAGACCTGCTCGACCAGCTGTCGATCATCACGCTGCTGCGCGACACCGAGCCCCACGAGGTCTACAACCTGGCGGCCCAGTCGTTCGTGCCGACCTCGTGGGCGCAGCCGATCCTCACCAGCGAGGCGACCGCTCTCGGCGCGACCCGCATGCTGGAGGCGATTCGCGTGGTCGATCGCAGCATCAAGTTCTACCAGGCATCGTCCTCGGAGATGTTCGGCAAGGTGCGCGAGAGCCCGCAGAACGAGACGACCCCCTTCTATCCCCGCAGCCCGTACGGCGTGGCCAAGGTCTACGGCCACTACATCACGGTGAACTATCGCGAATCGTACGGTCTGTTTGCAGTGTCGGGCATCCTCTTCAACCACGAGTCACCGCGTCGCGGACGGCAGTTCGTCACGCGCAAGGTCTGCCACGGCGCCGCCCGCATCAAGCTGGGCCTCGCCACGGAGCTACGGCTCGGCAACCTCGACGCCAAGCGCGATTGGGGCTTCGCCGGCGACTACGTGGAGGCGATGTGGCTGATGCTGCAGCAGCCGACGCCCGAGGACTACGTCGTCGCCACCGGTGAGACCCACAGCGTGCGCGAGCTGTGCGAGATCGCCTTCGCCCGGGTCGGTCTCGACTGGACGCGCCACGTCGTCGTCGACAAGAGCCACGTGCGCCCGGCCGAGGTCGACCAGCTGATCGGTGACGCGACCAGGGCGCGCCGTGTGCTCGGCTGGGCGCCCAAGGTCAGCTT
>JBKOZA010000300.1:0-1882 GCA_046725675.1 Candidatus Methylomirabilota bacterium | reverse complement strand
ACGAAGTTCGGCTCGCACATCTTCGCGAACCGGATCGGCGAGGTCGACGCGCCCTACGTGCGGCGCTTGCACGAGGCCGGCGGCGTCATGATCGGCAAGACGACCTCGCCCGAGTTCGGCTGGAAGGCGCTCGGCGACAGCCCCCTCACCGGCATCACGCGCAATCCGTGGAACACGAACGTGACGACCGGCGGCTCCAGCGCGGGCGCCGGGGCCGCGGCCGCCGCCTGGCTCGGGCCGCTGCACCAGGGCTCCGACGGCGCCGGCTCGATTCGCATTCCGTCGGGGTTCTGCGGCATCGTCGGTGTCAAGGCCAACTACGGCCGGGTGCCGCTGTGGCCGGTCTCCAACAACGACTACGCCACGCACGCGGGCCCGATGACCCGCACCGTGGCCGACGCCGCACTGATGCTCGGGGTGATGGCCGGGCCCGACCCGATGGATGCCACCGCGCTGGACGCCCCGCCGCCCGATTACCTCGGTCTGCTCGACCGCGGCGTGAAGGGGCTGACGATCGCCTTCAGCCCCGATCTCGGTGGCCTCCGGGTCGATCCCGAGGTGGCGAGTGTCGTGGCCGCCGCCGCGCGGGCCTTCGAATCGCTCGGCGGCAGCGTCGAGGAGGTGAAGCCCGGCTTCGCCGACTCGTACGACATGATCCGACTCATGTGGGGCGCGCACTACATCGGCAACTACGGCCAGTACCTCGACGAGTGGCGCGCCCGGATGGACCCCGGTCTGGTGGCCTGCATGGACGAGGCGAAGCGCTGGAGCGCGCAGGACTACGTGGCCATGCGCGGCCGCCGGATCGGCTACTGGGACAGCGTGCGGCCGCTGTTCGAGCGCTACGACCTGCTACTGACGCCAACGACCTCGGTCACCGCGTTCGAGGTCGGTCGTCTCAACCCGGCGGGCTGGCCGCAGCACGCGTGGGACTGGTTCCCGTGGGCCTCGTTCTCCTACCCGTTCAACTTCACCGGCCAGCCGGCGGTCACCGTGCCCGCCGGGTTCACGCCGGCCGGGCTGCCGGTGGGCCTGCAGATCGTCGGCCGTCGCCTGGCCGAGGTGACCGTGCTCCAGGCGGCGGCCGCGTTCGAGCGCGCTCGGCCGTGGGCGGACCGCCGCCCGGAGGTCGCCTCATGACACTCGCGGGTCATCGAAGGGCGCCACGGCTCCGCCGGGGTGCCCCGAGCCGTTGGAGGTTTGGGGGCCATACCGGGGCCCCCACCGACGTGAGCGCGGTCCAGAGGCCCGACCCGGCTCCGCCGGGCCGGGCCGAACGTTGGGGGTTTGGGGGCCATGTCGGGGCCCCCATGTTCAAGTGATGCCCGACACCGTCGGATTCATCGGACTCGGCACCATGGGCGGCCCGATGGCCGCCAACCTGGCAAAGGCGGGCGTGCCGCTCGTCGTCCACGACGCCAGCCCGGCGGCCCTCGCCGACGCCACCAAGCACGCCGGCGTGACGGCGGCCGGCTCGCCCGGCGAGGTCGCCGCCCGCGTGGCCGTGCTCTTCACCGCGTTGCCGAACGACACCATCGTCCGCACGGTCTATCTCGGCGCCGACGGCGTGTCCGCGGGCGGGCGCAGCGGCCTGATCACGTGCGACTGCTCGACCGTGAGCCCGGAGGCGACGCTCGAGGTCGCGGCGGGCCTGAAGGCCAGGGGCATCGTGCACATGGACACGCCGATGCTGGGCTCGCAGCCCCAGGCCGTCTCCGGCGAGATCTTCTTCATCGTGGGGGGCGAGCGCGACAAGCTCGACACGATCAAGCCCTACCTGGACATCATGGGCCGGTTGCACATGTACGTGGGCCCGTCGGCCACCGGCAACCGGGTCAAGCTGCTGCACAACGGCCTCGGCGCGGTGGTGGCGGTGGCGGTG
>JBKOZA010000299.1:0-10995 GCA_046725675.1 Candidatus Methylomirabilota bacterium | reverse complement strand
AGCCGCGTCGTCCTCAACGGGGTCGACGTCGCCCGGCTCGCCGGCTCTGCCCTCGAGCGGCGGGACGCCCGCGCGGCGCTCGGCCTCGATCTGGCCGAAGCGGTCGTGGGCTGCGCGGCCCGGTTCGACGAGGTCAAGCGCCTCGACGTGCTCGTGCAGGCCGCCGCGCTGTCGCCGGGCTTCGCGCTGGTCCTGATCGGCGACGGACCGGAGGGGGCACGGTTGCGGCGGCTGGCCGCCGAACTCGGCGTGGCGCGCCGCCTGCGGGTCGCCGGCGAGGTGCCGGAGGCCGCGCGCCTGTTTCCGGCGTTCGACGTCTTCGCGTCGGCGGCCCGCAAGGAGGGCCTGCCCCTGGCCGTGGTCGAGGCGATGGCGCTCGGCCTGGCCGTGGTCGCCAGCGACATCCCCGCCCACCGCGAGGTGCTGGGCGCGCCGTGCGAAGGACTCGTGGACGGCACCGCAGGAGCGTTCGCGGCGCGACTGTCGTCGGTGCTGGCCGACGCCGGGCTGCGGGCGCGGCTGGGGGCCGAGAACCGCACCCGCGCGCGGAGCGAGTTCGACGTCCGGGACATGCTGGCCGCGCTGGAGGCGGTCTACGAGGAGGTGCTGGCGCTGTAGTACTATTGGCGCGATGCGCCAGGGGATCACCGGGATGGTCGAGCTCCCGTCAGACATCACGCTCACGAACCTGGGCTACAGCTTCCGGTATTGGCGACCGCGCATTCTCGGGTCGCCGCCCTGAGCGAGGCCGGCCGCCAGGCGCCGCCGGCGGCCGGCCCGCGCGTCGCGCTCGTCCACGACTGGCTCACCGGCATGCGAGGCGGCGAGCGGTGCCTCGAGGTCTTCTGCGAGCTGTTCCCCGACGCGCCGCTGTTCACCCTGCTTCATGTCCCCGGCAGCGTGAGCCCGGTGATAGAGCGTCGCCGCATCGTCGCCTCGTTCGTGCAAGATCTGCCGTCGGCCGCCACCCGGTACCGCCACTACCTGCCGCTGTTCCCGGCCGCGGTCCGCGGCCTGTCGCTGGCCGGCTACGACCTGGTGATCTCGCTCAGCCACTGCGTGGCCAAGGGGGTTCGCGTGCCGCCGGGCGCGCTGCACCTGTGCTACTGCTTCACGCCCATGCGTTACGTGTGGGATCTCGAGGCCGACTACGCGCGAACCGCCGGCTGGCTTACGCGCCTGGCCCTGCCGCCTCTGGCGGCCGCCCTGCGCCGCTGGGACCGCCGCACCGACGGCGTCGACGAGTTCGTGGCGATCTCGCGCCATATCGCCGATCGCA
Organism: Candidatus Methylomirabilota bacterium; assembly: GCA_046725675.1. Taxonomy (GTDB): domain Bacteria; phylum Methylomirabilota; class Methylomirabilia; order Rokubacteriales; family CSP1-6; genus AR5. The sequence goes on along the minus strand of JBKOZA010000299.1, from coordinate 9,716 downwards.
TCCAGCGCGCCTACGGGCGGTCGTCCGAGGTCATCCACCCGCCGGTCGACATCGCGCGCTTCCGCATCGCCGAGACGATCGAGGACTACTACCTCGTCGTTTCGGCGCTGGTGCCCTATAAACGCGTGGATCTGGCAATCGGGGCGGCCGCGCGGCTCGGCCGCCGACTGCTCGTCGTCGGCACCGGCCCCGAGGAGGCGCGTCTGCGCGCGCTGGGCGGCGCCGGGGTGTCGTTCCTCGGCTGGCGCTCCGACGCCGAGGTGGCCGAGCTCTACGCGCGTTGCCGGGCGGTCCTGTTCCCCTCGGTCGAGGACTACGGCATCGTGCCGTTGGAGGCGGCCGCGGCGGGCCGGCCGACGATCGCGCTGGCGCGCGGCGGGGTCCTGGAGACGATGGTCGGCCTCGACGACGCCGGCCCGGAGCCGCCGACGGCCGTCTTCTTCACCGAGCCCACCGTCGAGGCCCTGGCGGCGGCGATGACCACGTTCGAAACGGCGGCCGGTCGCTTCGACCCGCCGGCGCTGCGGGCGCGCGCCACTCGCTTCGACCGCCCGCGCTTCGCCGGGCGCGTGCGCGAGTTCGTCGAGGACCGCTGGAGCGCGTTCGCGGCGCGACGGGCATGCTGAAGGCGCACTCCCGGCTGTTCGAGCACCTGGCCCTGATCACCGACCTGGTGCTGATCGTGGCCTGCTGGCTCGGCGCCTACACCGTGCGCTTCGGCCTGTTCGGCCGCGGCGACATCCCGCCGTTCTCGGACTACGCGCTGCAGCTGGTCCCGATCATGCTCGTGTGGTCCATCGCCTACAAGGCGTTCGACCTCTACCGACCCAACCGCCTCGGCTCGCACCTCTCGGAGTGGTTCGACATCGCCAAGGCCTCGACCCTCGGCGTGCTGGTGCTGGTGGCGGTCATGACGTTCCTCTTCCACGGCTACGAGTACTCGCGGATCGTCATCCTCCTGTTCTGGTCCGCCTCGATCGTGACCGCCAGCCTGTCGCGGGCGGCGTTCCGGGAGGTCCTGCGCTTCGCGCGGCGGCGCGGGTACAACCAGCGCCATGCCGTCGTGATCGGCGGCGGCGAGCCGGCCGCCGAGGTCGTGCGCGTGCTACAGCGGCGGCGGGACACGGGCATTCAGCTGCTGGGCGTGCTCAGCGACAAGGAGGACGGCGAGATCGGCAACGTCCGCCGGCTCGGCGGGATCGAGGAGATCCGGAGCGTGCTGGCCGCCCGGCCGGTCGACATCGTGATCATCGCGCTGCCGCACAGCGACTACCCCCGGCTCACCGCGGTGCTGCACGAGATCGGTGATGAGCCGGTGGCCATCCACTTCGTGCCCGACCTGTTCAATCTCGCCTCGCTGCGCGGGGGCGTGGAGGAGTTCGAGTCGATCGCGTTCATCCACCTGCGCGAGTCCCCCCTGTACGGCTGGAACCGGGTGCTCAAGCGCTCGTTCGACGTCGTGCTGGGCAGCGGGGCCCTGCTGGTCGCGCTGTTGCCCATGGCGGCCATCGCCATCGCCGTGAGAGTCACGTCGGGTGGGCCCGTCCTCTACCGGCAGGAGCGGATGGGGCTGGATGGGCGCCGCTTCTGGATGCTGAAGTTCCGGACCATGCGGTCCGACGCCGAGGCGGACTCCGGCCCTCGCTGGGCCGTGCCTGGCGATTCGCGCCGCACGCGGCTCGGCGCCTTCCTGCGCGCCTGGAGCCTGGACGAGCTGCCCCAGCTCTTCAACGTCCTCCACGGCGAGATGAGCCTGGTAGGCCCGCGGCCCGAGCGGCCGGGCTTCGTCGAGGAGTTCCGGCGTCGCGTGCCCGGCTACATGCTGCGGCACAAGATGAAGGCGGGGATCACCGGGTGGGCCCAGATCAACGGCTGGCGTGGCAACACGTCGATCGAGAAGCGCATCGAGTACGACCTGGAGTACATCGCGCGGTGGTCACTCGCCTTCGACCTGTCCATCCTGCTGCGGACCCTGTGGCTCGGTTTCCGTAACCGCAACGCCTACTGATGCGTGCCGTGGACCCGGTGGCGGCGGCAGCGCCATGGGCGGCTGAGTGGCTGCCCGCCGCGCGCACCCCGCTGCTTATCGCGCTGGTGCTCGGCCTCGCCCTGTCGATCACGCTGAGCCAGCTCGCGCTGGTGGCGCTGGCCGCCTGGCTTCTGATCGCCCGTTGGACCGGCCGCCTGCCGGCGCTCGAGTTCCCGTTGCCGGGGCCGCTGACGATGTTCGTCGTCTGGAGCGTGATCGCCGCGCTCGCCTCCGCGCGTCCGCTCGACAGCGTGGTCGCTTGCAAGCACCTGCTGAACCTGGGCGCCCTGGTCGTGCTAGTCAACGCGCTGTCGGACGCTACCCTCGCGCGGCGCTTCGCGACGTGGCTGGTGGCGGCGCTCACGGTCACCGCGCTCCTCGGGGTGGTCCAGGTGGCGATGTGTCCGGGGCCGGAGGTCACGGCCCACGCCAGCACGCTCGTCGGCTGGTTCCTGCGCAAGTGTGTGCGCGCGCGGGGGCCGTACAGCATCTACATGACGCTGGCCGGCGTGCTGGCCATCGTGCTGACCCTGACGCTGCCCTGGCTGGCGCGCCTCCGCGCCCGGCCGTGGTGGGTGGGCCCGGCGTGGATCGTGATGAGCGCTGGGCTCGCGCTCACCTACGTGCGGGGCGCCTGGCTCGGCTTCGTGACGGGCGCGCTGGTCGCGGTGACCGGACTCGGACGGCGCGGGATCGCCGTGGCGGTGATGCTGGCGCTGCTCGTGGCGGCTCTGCTGCTGGGCCTGCCCGGCGTGAGCACGCGGGTGCACACCATCGGCAGCGCGGCCGACGACACCACCCGGGACCGGCTGGCCATGCTCCAGGCCGGCCGGCGGCTCGCCATCCAGCATCCGCTGATCGGTGTCGGGCCCGGCCAGGTCAAGTACCTGTACCCGAGCGTGGCGCCGCCCGAGGCCATGCGCCACTCCACCAGCCATCTGCACAACACGCCCCTGCAGATCGCCGTCGAGCGTGGCCTGCTCGGTCTTGCCGCGTGGCTGTGGATCTTCGTCGCCTTCCTCGTCCGCGGGACGGCCCTCCTGCGCCGGCTCCCGAGCGCGGCGCTGGGGGATCGCGCGCTCGTGCTCGGTGCGCTGGCCGCCGTCGTCACCTTCCTGGTCGCCGGCCTCTTCGAGTACAACTTCGGGGATACCGAGGTCCTGCTCGTGGCGCTGGCGGTCATGGCGTTGCCCTTCGCGCTGACCCGTCAGGGCGGACGGGCCGAGGCTGCCGGGTGAGTCGCGGGCGGCGTCCGCGCTGGGCCGCCGTCCGCGCGCTCGTCACCGACGTGGACGGCGTGCTCACCGACGGCGGCCTGTACTATGCCGAGAATGGCGACGAGCTGAAGCGCTTCGACGTGCGCGACGGGCAGGGGCTCGTCCTGCTGCGCGAGGCGGGGTTGCTGACGGCGATCGTGACCCGCAAGCAGACGGCACTCGTCAGGCGGCGCGCTCGCGACCTGGGGATCGTCGAGGTCCACCAGAACGTCACCGACAAGGCCGCCGTCCTCGCCGACCTGCTGGCTCGCCACCGCCTCGCCGCCGCCGCCGTCTGCTACGTGGGCGACGACGTCGGCGATCTCCCCGCCATGCGCGCCGCCGGGGTGTCGGTCGCCGTCGCCGACGCGGTTCCGCCGGTACGCCGCGCCGCCACCTACATCACCCGCGCCCGCGCCGGCCATGGCGCCATCCGCGAAGTCTGCGACCTCATCCTCTCTTCCCGCCGCCGCCGGTAGAGGATCCGGCTCCACCCGGCGCAAGCGGAAGAAGCTGGAGCAGGCATCAGTCTGGAGCGTGCGGCAGCTCCGGGACGACTGAACACGTCTGCCAATCTCGCGGGTGACTCGAGGCGCGACCCGGCTGCGCCGGGGCGCGCCGAGCATATGGGGGGATCCCCCATGTGGCTAATACGCGGGGACGGGCTCGGTGGCCGCGCGCACGAGGGCGAAGTATTGCTTGAACCGCTCGACGTCGTCGGTCGACACCATGTCCGAGACGAGGAAGCAGGCGACGTCGCCGTGCTTCCACACCCAGGTCGCGAAGCCGTTGTCGCGCATGAGCGCCGGCCGCCAGCGCCCGATCTGCACGCGGGCAGGATCGGGGATCGTCAGCGCGGAAGCGGCGGGCAGCGCGATGTACGTCAGCATGTGACCGTCGGCGTCGCGATAGTGGATGGCGACGCCGCGCTGCCGCTCGAGATACACCGGCTCGGCGGCGACGAACACCAGCCGCTCGTCGCCCGCGAACACCTTCGGCAACGCGATGCCCGATTCCTGCGTGAGCCACGGCAGGGCCGTCGGCAGGATCTCGCCGTGGCGGGCGCCCCACATGAGCGCGCGGGCATGCTCGCTCACGACCGCGCGAACGTAGCGCTGTACGGGATCGGCGGGGACGATGCGCGGCAGCACCGGCAGGACGAGCAAGGCCAGCACCATCGTGGTGGCGGCGGCGCCCAGCAGCGGGGCCAGCCACACGGGTCGCCGCGGCGGCGAGGGCGTGGCCGCCTCCACGATCGCCACGCGCAGCCGCGCCGGCGCCGGATAGCGCGGCAGCTCGCCGGCCACCCGCCGACCGAGCGCCTCGTCCGAAGATTCGTCGAATCGATCGCTCATCTCGTCTCGTAGTCGCGGAGCAGACCGCGCAACCGTTCCTTCGCGCGAAAGATCCGCGACTTCACCGTGCCGACCGGGCATGCCATGACCCGGGCCACCTCCTCCAGCGGGAGGCCTTCGACCTCGGCGAGCAACAGCACCGTGCGGAACTCCTCGGGCAAGCGGCGCATGGCCCGCTCCAGGTCAGTATGGGCGTCCATCGCGATCCCGTCGTCGTCCGGGGCGTGATGGAACATCGGGACGTCCCACTCGGGGACGCCATCCTCCGCGACCGGCGATTCGCGCTCGCGGACCCGGTAGAACGTCAGGAACGTGTTTCTCAGGATTTGGAACAACCAAGCCCGGAGGTGGGTTCCCGGCTGGAAGCGATGCGAGAACCGGAACGCCCGTAGATATGTCTCCTGGACGAGATCGTCGGCGTCGGGGGGCCGCTTCGTGAGGTACATCGCGAAGTTGTAGAGCGCGTCGAGGTGCGCCAGGGCCTGGCGCTGAAAGTCGGGATCGACCATCACTCAGCCCTCGAGCCAGCGCTCGGGATAGGCCCCACGCCGGACGTCGTGGTCGTCGACGAGCTCCTCGAGGAGCTCGCGAACCGGGCGGTAGAGCGTGGGATGGTGAAGGTCGGGCGCGATGTCGGCCAGCGGTCGCAGCACGAACGCCCGCTCGGCGGCCAGCAGGTGCGGGATGTGCAAGTCGTCGGGCGCGCTGATCACCTCGTCGCCGTAGAACAGGATGTCGATGTCGAGGGTGCGCGGCGCGAATCGACGCGCTTCCGGCGTGAGGTCCGACGCGCGGGTGCGGCCGAGCGTGCTCTCGATGGCCTGCACGCGCTCCAGCAGGACCCGCGGCGGCAGCGCGGTCTCGATCGCCACGACGCAGTTGAGGTACCAGGGGCGCTCGCTCTCGGTCTGGCCCGGCTCGTCTTCCCAGGGCTCCGACTCGTACAGCGGCGACGCGGCCAACAGCGCGGCGCCGGCCGCCTGCAGCCGCGCGACGGCCGCTCGCAACAGGGCCAGCCGGTCACCGAGGTTGGAGCCGAGCGAGAGGTAGACCTGCGCCATCAGCGCGTCCGCACCAACTCCACCGACGGCGTGCCCACCAGGCCTTGCAGCGGTGGTGTGAGCTTGCGGACCCGGACGCGAACCTGGCGGGCCGGGAACTCGCGCAGGAGCGCCTGGGCGATCTGTCCGGCCAGGCGCTCGATCAGATTCACGCGGCCGCCGGTGCCGATCTCCACGATGCGACGCGCCACCTCGCCGTAGTCGATGGCGGCGGCGAGATCGTCCGACACCGCCGCCGGCGCGAGGTCGACGGCCAGCTCGGCGTCGACCGAGAACCACACGCCGACCGTCTGCTCGGCCTTACTCACGCCGTGGTGGCCGTAGAAGCGCACGTCCTCCAGCAGCAGGCGGTCGGTCGTCACAGCCGGACCACGATGTTCTTGAGACCGCCGATGCCGTCGATGCGGATCTCCACCCGGTCGCCGGCCGCGAGCGGGCCCGAGGCGCCCGGCGTGCCGGTGGCGACGACGTCGCCCGGCAGCAGCGTCATCACCTCGGAGACGCGGGCCACGACCTCCTCGACGGCGAGCGCCAGCTCCTTGGGCGAGCCGGCCGCGCGCAGCGTACCGTTGACCCACGTCTCGATCGTGGCCGCGCCGAGATCGAGGTCGGTCGCGATGCACGGGCCGAGCGGGCAGAACGTGTCGAACGCCTTGGCCCGGGCGCAGTGACCGTCACGCGCCTGGATGTCGCGGGCGGTGACGTCGTTGAGGCCGGCGTACCCGAGGACGTAGTCGCGGGCGCGTGCCGGCTGCACGTTGCGGCAGCGCCGCTTGATCACCGCGGCCAGGGCCCCCTCGCTCTCCAGGTGCTGACAGGCGGGGGGAGCGACGATCGGATCGTTCGGTCCGATCAGCGCGCTGATGGGCTTGAAGAACATCAGCAGGTCGCCGATGCCCGTCGGCCCGGCGGCCGGCGCGGGCCGGCCGAGCGCGACGCCGACGATCTTGGAAGGCAATACCGGCGCCAGCAGCACGACGTGACGCACCGGATAACGGCGCCGTCCGCGACGAAACAGACTCCAGGGCGTGCCGGCGTACTCGACCACCACCGCGCCCTCGAGGACTCCGTACCTCGTCTTGTCGTGGGCTCGGAACCGCACGATCTGCACGGCTCAGGCCCTCGACACTCAGGCGAGCCCCAGCACGTCGGCCATCGAGTAGAGGCCGGGCGGCTGGGCGACGATCCAGCGCGCGGCCCGCAGCGCGCCGCGCCCGAAGGTGTCGCGGCTGTGCGCGCGATGCGTGAGCTCGAGGCGCTCGCCCAGGGTGCCGAAGCACACGGTGTGCTCGCCGACGACGTCGCCCGAGCGCAGCGACATCACCGCGATCTCCTGGCGCGTGCGCTCTCCCGGCAGCCCCTGGCGGCCGTACACACCGACCTTGCCGAGGTCGCGTCCGAGCGCCTCGGCCACCAGCTCGGCCATGCGGACGGCGGTCCCGCTGGGCGCGTCCTTCTTGAAGCGATGGTGGATCTCGGTGATCTCGACATCGTAGTCGTCGCCGAGGGCCCTGGCCATGACCGGCAGCAGCTTGAACGCCAGCGTGACCGCCACCGACATGTTCGGCGCCTGCATGATCGCCGCGCGGCGGGCCAGCCCGGCGATCTCCGCGCGCTGGGCCGTCGAGAATCCGGTGGTGCCGATCACCGCGCGGGCGCCGACGGCGGCGACCAGCCGCAGATGCTCGAGCGTCGCCTCGGGGACGGAGAACTCGACCAGCACCCGGTCGGCGGTGATGGCCGCTGCGGCATCGCCGCTCACCGAGACGCCGACGGGGCCGACGCCGGCCAGCTCGCCGGCGTCGACGCCGAGGGAACGATGGCCGGAGGCCTCCAGCGCAGCCGCCACGCGCAGGCCGGGAGCGTCGCGGGCGAGGGCGACGATGCGGGTGCCCATGCGCCCCGCCGCGCCGGCGACGACGAGATCGATGAGATCCGCCGTCGGGGTGTCCGGGCGCCCGACGGCCGGCGAATCGGCCGTCATCGCAGAACCGTGGGCCCGGTTACTTGACGAGCGCGTACTGCCGGAGGATGCCGCGCAGCGTCTCGCGGTTGGCGTCGCCCATCCGGCACATCGGCAGCCGGAACTCGGGCTCGAGCATGCCGGCCATCGCCATCGCTTCCTTGATCGGGATCGGGTTGGTCTCCAGGAAGGCGGCGCGAGCCAGCGGGAACAGGCGGTAGTGCAGCTCCCGCGCGCGCTTGAAGTCGCCGTCGAGCGCGGCGTGAACCATGTCGGCGGTCTCGCGGGGCACGATGTTGGCGATCACCGAGACCACGCCGTGGCCGCCGATGGCCAGCAGCGCCAGCGTGATGTTGTCGTCGCCCGACAGCACGGAGAAGTTCGGCCCGCAGGCCGCGATGACCTGGCTCATCTGGTCGAGACTGCCGGAGGCCTCCTTGACGCCGACGATGTTCTGGCAGTCACGGGCCAGCCGCGTCATCGTCGCCGTCTCCACGTTGATGGCCGTGCGGCTCGCGATGTTGTAGGTGAGGATCGGGATCGACACCGACTCGGCCACCGCGCGGAAGTGGCGATAGAGGCCCTCCTGCGTCGGCTTGTTGTAGTAGGGGTTCACGACCAGGGCGCCGCTGGCGCCGGCCCGCTCGGCGTGCCGGGAGAGCTCGATGGCCTCGGCGGTGGAGTTGGAGCCGGTCCCGGCGATCACGGGCACACGCCTGCGCGCGGTCTCGACCACGATTTCCACGACCCGCCGGTGCTCGTCGTGGCTCAGCGTCGGCGACTCGCCGGTTGTCCCGCAGGGGATCAGGCCGTCGGTGCCGTGCGTGATCTGAAAGTCGACGAGCTCCCGCAACTTGGCCTCGTCCACCCGACCGTTGCGGAACGGGGTGACCAGCGCGACGAACGAACCCTGAAACAACGTCTGGCTCATATCTTAGTCCCCCCGGATGGCGGCACTCGTGTGGGAGCGATCGTTGCCTTTTTTGCCCGTGAAGTCAAGGCGCGCCGACCTTAGGGGACCGTCACGCTGACCTCGTTGGAATGGGGACTCTCGTTGGCCCGCACGCTGGTGTCCTGCGCGGTCACCGCGTACCGGTAGATCCCCGGCTCCAGGTCGCGGTCGGTGAAGGTCGTTGCCGGCGCGCGGACGGAGCCCACGCGGATCCACGACCCACCACCGGCGGCCCGATACACGACGTAGCCGGCGAGGTCGGGGTCGGTGTTCGGGGTCCACAACAGGCGCACCGCACGCTCCGAGGGGATCGCCACCAGGTCGGTGGGCGCCGCCGGCGGCGTGACGTCGGTCGGCGTCGCCGCCACGCGAGGGCTCGCCTCGCCCTCGGCGACCGTCGTGCTGTCCTGGCGGATGGCGCGCACGGCGTAGGAGTAGTCGCGGTCGTTCTCGAGGCCCCGGTCCGTCATCGACGTCGTCCCGGGCTCCGTCCGCGTCACCGGAACCAGCGGAGCGTCGGGTGCGGGCGCGCGCAGGATCTCGTAGACGAGCGGCCCCGTCACCGGAGTGTCGTCGGTGAACCGGGTGGGAGCCTGCCAGCTCAGGCGCACCTGTCGCTCCCCAGGCTCGGCGCGCAGCGCGTCGGGCGGGCGGGGCGGCGCGACGAAGGTGAGGCTGAGGCGAGGCGATGGCGGACTGGTGCGACCCTGGACGTCGGAGGTCACGACCACGTAGGTGTAGCGACGGCCGACGGCGAGATCACGACGATCGGCGAACACGACACGGCCGTTCTGCACGAGCGGCGACGGCGGGTCGGCCAGGCGGACCGCACCGACCTCGGTGTAACCGGCGACGCGGCCGTGGGTGAGCAGCGCCGACCGGGGCTCGCCCTGGCCGGCGTCGTCGTCGCGGAACACGCGGGCGGTGTCGAGGTCGAGGAGCCGCGTGTTGTCGACGCGGTGTCCCGGCAACGACCACGTCAGCTCGATGCCGCCCTCGCGAATGACCCCGCGCAGATCGGTGACCGGCTGGGGCACGCGCCGCTCGGGCGCCACCGGGGGGCCCTTGCGACCGCAGGCGCCGAGCGCGGGCCCGAGCAG
>JBKOZA010000298.1:0-1456 GCA_046725675.1 Candidatus Methylomirabilota bacterium | reverse complement strand
CTCGCCGGCGCCGCGGCCGAGCCCGTTCGGTGGCATGATGGGGGCCCTCGGTGGGTTCCTCATCGGCGGGATGCTCGGCGGCCTGCTCTTCGGCGGTCTTGGCGGCGGCCTGGGCGGGGTCGGGTTGCTCGATCTCCTGCTGATCGGCGGCGGCGCCTTCCTGCTGTTCCGTCTGATGCGCGCCCGCCGCCAGGAGCCCGCCTACGCCGGTGCCCCGGGCTACGCGGAGGGCGGAGCGAGGTCCTGGGAGGTTCCGGCCGGCGGCACCACGGTCGCCAGCCAGCCGGACGTCGTCGACGAGCTCGAGCGCGGCCTGAGTCACGTACGCCAGATGGACTCCGGCTTCGACGCGGCCGCGCTGGCCGCCGACGCGGCGGACGTGTTTCGCGCGGTGCAGCACGCGGTGAGCAGCGGCGACCTGACGTCCATCCGGGCGCAGCTCGCGCCCGAGATGCTCGCGAGCATCGAGTCGCAGTGTGAGGGGCTGCGCCGCGCCGGGCGCGCCAATCACGTCGAGCGCGTGCAGATCGAGCGAGCCGAGGTGACCGAGGCGTGGCAGGAGCGCGGGCAGGACTTCGTGACCGTGCTGCTGGCCGGCGGCCTCATCGACTACACGACGGACGCGGGCGGCAGCATCGTGGCCGGGTCGCGCACCTCGCCCGAGCGGTTCGAGGAGTTCTGGACGTTCACGCGATCCGTCGGCCCGAACGCCTGGAAGCTGACGGCCATCCAGACCGCCTGAGCGGAGCAACGAGCGCGCGATGCCACGCTGGGTGAAGTGGCTGCTCGGCGTCGTCGCGACGCTCGTCGTCCTCGTGGGGGCGGCCGCCGTGGCGGTGCCGTTTCTGGTCGACACGCCGCGCATCCAGGCCTACATCGCCACCACCGCTGCCCAGACGCTCGGGCGGCCGGTCAAGTTCAGCTCCATCTCGTTGCGCGTGCTGCCGCTGCCGGCGGTGGAGCTGCACGAGCTGGAGGTCGCCGAGGACCCGAAGTTCGGGACCGCCCCGTTCCTGCGCCTGGACACGGGCCGCGTGCGCCTGCGCCTGATGCCGCTCCTGACCGGCCGCGTCGAGCTGGGCGACATCGTCCTCAAGAAGCCCGTGATCACGGTCATCCAGTCGGCGGACGGGCGCCTCAACATCGCCACGCTCGGCCCCACCAGCGAGCCGCGCGCGCCGCGTCCGGGGCGCTCCCCCGGCGCGCCCGCGGCCGGCGGCGCCGTCGCCGTTTCCCGCGTGCTGGTGGACGACGGTCTGGTGACCTACCTCGCCCGCGGCAAGGGGGACGCCTCGGTGCAGTACCGGCTGAGCGCGCTGGATCTCACGCTCACCGGCGGCGGCACCCAGATCGCCTTCCGCGGCAAGACGAGGCTGCAGCCGGGCGACGTGAGCCTCGCCCTGAGCGACGGCATCGTCTCGCTGGCGGGGACTCGACCCCTGACGGAGGCCTCGCT
>JBKOZA010000297.1:0-5338 GCA_046725675.1 Candidatus Methylomirabilota bacterium | reverse complement strand
GGCACCACGGCGCCGGCGCCGACCTGCGCGTCGTCCTCGATGACGGCGCCGGTCAGCACCACGGCGCCGATGCCGATGCGGACGTTGTCGCCGATCGTGCACGCGTGCACGACACAGCGGTGGCCGATCGTCACGCCCTCGCCGATGAGACAGGGCAGCTCGGGCGTGACGTGCACGACGGAGTTGTCCTGCACGTTGCTGTTGCGGCCGATGCGGATGAACTGCCCCTCGTCGCCCCGCACGACCGTGAACGGCCAGATGCTCACGCCCTCGGCCAGCTCGACATCGCCGATGACCAGGGCGGCTGGATCGACCCAGGCGTCGGGATGGATTCGGGGCGTGTGCCCGGAGACCGAGCGGACCGTCACGCCGGCGCCGTCCCGGCCCCGCTCACGCCACCGCACCCTGCGCGCGCAGCGCGGCGATCTCGCCGTCCTCGAGGCCCGCCTCGCGCAGGATGGCCTCGGTGTCCTCGCCGAGCGCAGGCGCCACCGTGCGCATCACCGGCGGCGTGCGCGACATCTTCACGGGGTTGCCCAGACCCTTCACGCGCCCGAGCGTCGGGTGTGGCAGCTCCTGCACCATGCCGCGAGCGCGGACGTGCGCGTCGTCGAGCGCCTCCGGCACGCTGGAGATCGGTCCGGCCGGCACGCCGGCGGCCTCGCACCTGGCCAGCCAGTGCGCGCGTGTCTGCGTGATCGTCGCCGCCTCGATGAGTCGCTCGAGCGCCGCGCGGTGCTGCAGCCGGTGGGCGACGGAGTCGAAGCGCGGGTCCGCCACGAGGTCGTCCAGGCCCAGGACCGCGCAGAAGCGGGGGAACAGATTGTCGTTGGCCGCGCCCACTGTGAAGTGACCGTCGCTGGCGCGGAAGGCCTGATACGGGGCGTTCAGGCGGTGCGCGGTTCCCAGGCCACGCGGAAGCTGGCCACTGAACCAGTACTCGGTCGCCTCCCACGCCGACAGCGCCAGCCCGGCCTCGAACAGCGAGGTATCGACGAGCTGGCCACGCCCGGTGACGTGGCGAGCGCGGAGCGCGCAGAGAATGCCGAACACCGCGAAGAGGCCCGCGCCCAGGTCGGTGACGGGCACGCCGACCTTCACCGGGTCGCCGCCTTCGCTGCCCGTGGCGCTCATGATCCCGCTCATGCCCTGGGTGATGAGGTCGTAACCGCCGCGGTCGGCGTACGGTCCGGTCTGGCCGAAGCCCGAGATCGAGCAGTAAATGAGACGAGGATTGATCGCCGAGAGGCGCGGATAGTCCACGCCGAGGCGCTCGGCCACCCGTGGACGGTAGTTCTCGACGAGGACGTCGGCGGTGGCGGCCAGCCGCTCGAGCACGGCCACTCCGGCGGGCTGCTTGAGGTCCAGCACGAGCCCGCGCTTGTTGCGGTTGACGGCCAGGAACGGGCCGGACACGCCGGCCGCCAGCTCCAGTTCCACGTGGCGTGAGGCCTCGCCGCCGGGTGGCTCCACCTTGACGACGTCCGCGCCCATATCGGCCAGCAGCATCGCGCAGAACGGCCCCGCCATGATCTGGGTCAGGTCGAGAACCCGAAGTCCCTGCAATGCGCGCGGCGACGCTGGCATCGGGGCGACATGGTAACACTCGGCCGCCGTCGTGCTGGTGACAGTGTTGCCGCCCAGGTGATGCGCGGCGTACATCGCAGGACACTCGATGCGTCAGGTCGCGGCCTCCTGCGCGTGGTGTTCGGCGGCACGCCGATTGCTGCTTCCGAGGAACCTATGGAGTGGTTCACGGAGTCCTCGATCGCCGTCGGCCTCGCCTCGGTCGCCGTCATCGGCGGCCTGATCGCGTTCGGCGTGCGTTATCTGGAGCTGCGCAGCCGGCGGGAGGAAGAGGCGGCGCGCCTGCAGATGGCCCTGACGGAGCCACTGGCCCGTGAGCCCGCGCTGAGGGGGAGCTCGATCCTGCCGGTCGTGTCAGTGCCGCTACGCGGCGGGGCGCGCGTCGAGCTCACCGGCTGGGCCCCATCGCGCGAGACGCGCGACGCCGCCGTGCGGGCCGTGATGCGCACAGGACTGCGGCTCGGGCAGCCGGTGCGCGTCATCGACCGGGTCGAGGTGGTCGACACGATCCGCCGCCCCGCCTGATTCCCCGCCTGTTTGGTGGTAAGGTCTCCCGCACCGGGCTGCCTTGCCAGCGGCCGGGGAAAGGAGCCCGTCATGGCCGACACCGCCCGCCTCGTGGAGTACTTCTACGTGATGGCGCCGCAGAAGCCGGGGGTCGGGGCCTCACTGCTCGCCGAGCTGCGTCAGGCGGGCGTCAACCTTCTGGCCTTCACGGGCTTCCCCAGTGGTCGCGGCGCCCAGGTGGACTTTGTGCCCGAGAACTCCGCCGCGTTTCGCGCCGCGGCCAAGAAAGCCAAGTGGAAGCTCACCGGTCCCAAGCGAGCACTGCTGCTCGAGGGAGACGATCGGCCGGGCGTCATCGCGGAGATCATGCAGAAGCTGGCCGACGCCAAGCTCAACGTGACGGCCATCGATGCGCTCTGCGCCGGTGCCGGGCGTTATGGCGCGATCCTCTGGGTGGCGCCGCGCGACGTCACCAAGGCGGCGCGCATTCTGGGAGCGGCGTGATGCGACTGGCCCTTCACACCTGGACCCTCGACGCCACGCCCTTGGCCGACGCGCTGGCGATCGCGAAGGCCACCGGCTGGAACGGGATCGAGCTTCGCCGGCTCGACTTCCGCCGGGCCGAGGAGTCCGGTAAGCCGGCGGATTCCGTGCTCGACCTGGTTCGCGCCAGCGGACTGCCGGTCGCCTGCGTCGGCGTGGAGTTCGGCTGGATGTGGGCCGACGGCGCCGAGCGAACGCGGCTGCTGGCCGTGTTCGACGAGCAGTGTCGCCGCGCGGCCGCGCTCGGCTGCGCCACGGTCATGAGCCCCGTCGACAAGGACCGGGGCGACGTCGCGCGCGCCGCGGCCAGCCTCCGCGAGGTCGGCGAGATCGCCGCCGCCCACGGCGTGCGACTGGCGCTCGAGTTCAACTCACAATGCGCGCAGCTCAACACGCTCGAGCGCGGCCGCGAGGTGCTGGCCCACGCGGGACACCCCCGTTGCGGCCTGCTGCTCGACAGCTACCACCTGGGCCGCAGCGGCGCGACACTGAAGGCCGTGGAGGACGTGGCCCCGAGCGAGATCGTCTACGTGCAGTACAGCGACCCGCCGCGCACGGGCCTGGAGCCCGGCAAGGTGCTGGATCGGCTGCCGCCCGGGCGGGGATCGTTCCCGTTCCGCGAGTTCTTCGCGCTCATGGCAGCCAAGGGGTACTCGGGGTTCGCCTCCTACGAGGCGCCCAACGAGGCGGCCTGGAAGCGTGACCCGGCCGACGTCGCCCGCGAGGCGATCGAGGCTACCAAGGCGGTGCTGCCGGGATGAGCTACGACTATCGCGCCCACTTCGGCGAGGTGACGCTGACCCAGGACCTCATGTCCCGCCGCGACGAGCGTCGGTGGCGGCTCACGGCGCCGCCGGTGAGCGGCGAGCACCACGACATCGTCCTCTACCTCGGCTGCAACGTGCTGCGCACCTCGCACATGGTGCGCACCGTCACCGCCATCTTCGACCTGCTCGGCCTCGACTACGTCGCGGTGGGCGGGCCCAGCTACTGCTGCGGGATCGTCCACCACCAGCAGGGCGACACCGCCGCCGCCCGCGGCATGAGCCAGGGCACGATCCGCCTCTTCGAGCGCTTCTCGCCGCGCGAGGTCGTCATGTGGTGCCCGTCGTGCATCTACTTCTACGACGAGGTCCAGCACCTGACGCTGCCGTTCCCGTTCCGTCAGGCCGCCGAGTTCCTGGTCGAGCACCTGTCGTCGCTGCGCCTCACCCACGAGGTGCCTCAGCGGGTGGCGCTGCACTACCACGTGCAGAACGATTCGCGTCGCCGCGAGGGGGCCGCCGGCCGCGCGCTGCTGGAAGCGGTGCCCGGGCTCATGTTCGTGCCGATCGAGCCGGAGCCACGCTTCGGGCGTATCTGCACGGCCGGCGTGCAGCAGCAGCTCGGCCTGGAGGTCTGGAACGGGCTGGTGCGCGACGAGATGGCGCGCGCGCACGGCGCCGGCGCCGACACGCTGGCGACGATCTACCATGGTTGCCAGCGCCTGCTCTGCGGCTTCGAGGCCCAGGCCCCGCTGACCGTCGAGCACTATCTCTCGGTCTTCGCGCGCGGCCTCGGCATCGAGTTCGAGGACACCTACAAGCGCTGGATGCTCTCCGGCGACCCCGAGGCCATCATGGCCGAGGCCACCCCGTGCATGGAAGCCAACGGGGTCGACGCCGACACCGCCCGCGCCTTCGTCCAGCGCACGTTCGTGCCGCTGCGCCACGTGACGCCGACCGACGCCGCCACGCCGTCCTAGTCACCCCCGCGGGCGCTCGCTCCCTGGAGATGTCAGGCATCACTCCTGCGCTCCACCGATGCTTCGAGGAGGCAGCCGAACTCGCGCGCGAAGTCCACCGAGACGCGGGCGTGTACGGCGCCTTGCTTGTCAAAGAAGCGCTGCGTACCACTGAGACCGAAAGCGCCCTCGTGCCAGATGTTGGGGTGGATGTAGAGCCCCTGATGGCCGGCGAACCGAAAACAGACGAAGCGCTCGGGCGTGACGTCGTCGCCGGGGAGGGCCAGCGGCACGTAGAACGGCCGGTGATTCAGCGGGAAGAACAGCTGCCCGCCGTCCGGATGGTAGTTGGCATGCCACAACATGATGCGGCATGGTGGATCCCGGTGCTCCGTGCGCGCCAACTCAGGCAGCACCGCGTAGCCGAGGATGTAATGTCCTCCAACGGCTTCGTTGCGCCCGTACAGAACGTCGCCCTGCCACTCGCTCACGAACACGCCTTCGGTCGTGCCACCTTGGTCTCCCGTGTCCGCGTCGATGGGGCGTGTCCCCAGGGCCGGCCAGCGGACGATCTCGATGCGGCAGTGGGTGGGATCATCGACGAGGTGCCGTAGCCCTGAAGACTCCCGGGCGTGGCGTCCACGATGGGCATGGCGACCAGCTCGAGCCCGGGCGGTAACTTCGGATTGAGGTAGTCGACCGGCGTCTGCAAACGATTCTCCTTCGCGTTCCCGCAGGCTAGCACGGGCGAGCTTCGCTGCGAAGGCCAGCGCGGCTCTGGAGGGCGGCGGGGCCGGATGCACTTCGTCTCCCGATGCGCTAGCATCCAGGGCAACGGCAGGACGTAAGGGCCTGCGCTCACTCCTCGCTTCTGTCGGACGCTGGGGCCGACGCCAGACGCTGGATGGGAGGGACCCATGTCCGCGATCCGCCCCGAGGTGCCACTGCTGGTCGTCTTCGTCGATCTCACCCGGTTCG
>JBKOZA010000296.1:0-6380 GCA_046725675.1 Candidatus Methylomirabilota bacterium | reverse complement strand
TTCGTCTTCACCGGCCTGGCCGTGGCCGTGGCGTTCCACGGGGGGCTGTTCAACATCGGGGCCGAGGGACAGGCCTACATCGCCGGACTCGGCGTCGCCCTGCTCTGTCTCGGTGCCGGCGCCTGGCCGACGGTGCTGGTGGTGCCGGCCGCCATCCTGGTGGCGGCGGCCTTCGGCGCCGGCTGGGCCTTCGTCCCGGCGTGGCTGCAGGCGCGGCGCGGCAGCCACATCGTCATCACAACGATCATGTTCAACTTCATCGCCTCCGCGGTGATGACGCACCTGCTGGTCAACGTGCTCATCAAGCCCGGCCAGCAGTCGCCCGAGACGCGCGAGTTCGACCCCTCGACCTGGCTGCCGCAGGTCCACGAGGTCTTCCGCGCCGTCGGCCTCGAGATCGGGCACTCGCCCTTCAACGTCTCCTCGCTGCTGGCGCTGGCGGCGTGCGCGCTGGTCTGGGTCTACCTGTGGCGCACGCGCTGGGGGTACGAGCTGCGCGCGCTCGGCCACAACGAGACGGCCGCCGTCTACGGCGGCATCGTGCCCGCGCGCATCGTGATCGTGGCGATGTCGATCTCCGGGGCGCTGGCGGGCCTGGTCAGCCTGAACGAAGTCATGGGGGTTCATCACCGGCTGTTGCTGAACTTCCCGGGTGGCGCCGGCTACGTCGGCATCGCGGTCGCCCTGATCGGCCGCAACCACCCGGTCGGGATCGTGCTGGCCTCCGTGCTGTTCGGTGGGCTCTATCAGGGCGGGACCGAGCTGTCGTTCGACATGCCGAAGCTCACGCGGGACATGGTCGTCGTCATCCAGGGCCTGATCATCCTCGTGTGCGGCGCGTTCGAGCACGCGCTGCGTCGACCCCTCGAGGCGCTCCTCCGCCCCGCGGCGTCGCCCGGCCAGGCGTGAGCGAGACGCCGCTGATCGCTGCGCTCCTGGCCGCGGCCACGGTCCGGGGCGCCGCGCCGCTGGTCCTGGCCGCGCTCGGCGGTCTCTTCGCCGAGCGCTCGGGCATCGTCGACATCGGCATCGAGGGCAAGATGCTGGCCTCGGCGTTCGCGGCCGCCGCGACGGCCGCGGTCACGGGCTCGGCCTGGGCCGGACTCGCCGCCGGGCTCGCCGCGTCGGTGGCGCTGGCCCTGGCGCACGGCTTCGCCTGCATCACGCACCACGGCAACCAGGTGGTCTCGGGCATGGCGCTCAACATCACGATGTCGGGACTGACCGCGGTGCTCGGCAACGCATGGTTTCAGCAGGGCGGCCAGACGCCCCTGCTCGGCACCGGCGGACGCTTCGCGCCGATCCAGCTACCCGGCACGGCCGCGCTGGCCGGCGTGCCCGGCCTCGGCCTGCTCTACGGCGAGGTCGTGAGCGGCCACAACTTGCTCGTCTACGCGGCGGCGGCGGCGGTGCCCGTGGTCGCCTGGATCGTGTACCGCACGCGCTTCGGTCTGCGGCTGCGCGCGGTCGGCGAGAGCCCGGGCGCCGTCGACACCGCGGGAATCTCGGTGCCCCGCACCCGCTACCGGGCGCTCCTGGTGAGCGGCGTGCTGTGCGGCCTGTCCGGCGCGTACCTGTCGATCGCCCACAACGCGGCCTTCATCCGCGACATGTCGGCCGGCAAGGGCTACCTCGCCCTGGCCGCGCTGATCTTCGGCCAGTGGCGGCCGGGGCCCACGCTCGGCGCCTGCCTGCTGTTCGCCTTCGCCGACGCCGTCCAGACCCGCCTGCAGGGCACGCCCCTGCCCGGCGTCGGCGTCGTGCCCGTGCAGCTCATCCAGGCGCTGCCACACGTCCTCACCGTCGCCCTGCTGGCGGGGGTCGTCGGGCGGGCGGTGGCGCCGCGCGCCATCGGCGTGCCGTACGTGAAGGACCGATGAGCACGGCGCTCGAGCCCATGCTCGAGCTGGCGCGCGGGGCGCTGGCCAACGCTCACGCTGCCTACTCCCGCTTTCGTGTCGGGGCCTGCGTGCGGGCCGCCAGCGGGCGCCTCTATGCGGGCTGCAACGTCGAGAACGTCTCCTACGGCCTGACCGAGTGCGCGGAGACGATCGCGATCGGCGCCATGGTCACGGCCGGCGACCGCGAGATCACCGACGTCGTGGTCGTGACCGAGCGCGGCCCGCTCTGTCCGCCGTGCGGGCGCTGCCGCCAGCAGCTCGCCGAGTTCGCGCGCCCGCACGCTCGCGTCCACCTGTTCGGCCCCGAGGGCCAGCGGCTCACGACGACGCTCGGCGAGCTACTGCCGCTGGCGTTCGGCCCCGACGCCTTCGGCTCGACCGGGTCGTGACCGGGTCGCCGGCGGAGCTGATCCGCCGCAAGCGCGACGGCGGCGCCCTCACCGACGACGAGCTCGCGGGCCTGGTGGCCGGGATCCTGGATGACTCAGTCGAGGGGACGGAGCGAGCCCGACAGGCCGTAGGCCGCCACCGGAGCGGTCCCGAGACGACCAGGTCGCGACCGCTCCGCTTGGCGTACTCCTCGCGTCGCGCCGCCGTGTTGAGGAAGCAGCCGACGCAGTGGCCGCGGTGGACACCGGCGGCGTGCCGCCCGGTCATCACGACCTCGCCCCCCGCGTACTGGTGGGAGCTGACGGCGGAGGATCCGCGCCCGGGCGGAGCCGGTCCTGCTCACTCCGCCGACGTTCACTTGGTGCCGAACAGACGATCGCCGGCGTCGCCCAGCCCGGGCACGATGTAGCCGTGCGCGTCGAGGTGGCTGTCGATCGCCGCCGTGTAGACCGGCACGTCGGGATGGTGGCCGTGGAACGTCGCCAGGCCCTCCGGGCACGTCAGCAGACACACGAACTTGATGGAGCGCGGATGCGTGTCCCGCAGCCGGTCCACGGCCGCCACCGCGGAGTTGCCCGTGGCCAGCATCGGGTCGACGACGATCGCGTCACGGCCGGCCATCTCGTGGGGCACCTTGAAGTAGTACTCGACGGCCTCCAGGGTCTTGGGGTCGCGGTAGAGGCCGACGTGGCCCACGCGCGCGCTCGGGATCAGGCGCAGCATGCCGTCGAGGATGCCGGTGCCGGCCCGCATGATCGAGACGAGCACGATCTTCTTGCCGTCGAGCATGGGCGCGTCGGTGCGGGCCAGCGGCGTCTCGATCGACACGCTGTGCGTGCGCATGTCGCGCGTGACCTCGTAGGCCATCAGCATGCTGAGCTCTCCGAGGAGGTTGCGAAAGGCCGAGGTGCTCGTGCTCCGCATGCGCATCAGGCTGAGCTTGTGCTGGACCAGCGGGTGGTCGACGACGTGAACCTGACCGGCCATGGGCGTGGTCTCCTGTCGACGCGTGGATTCAGGGTCGGGCGGCGCGCTCACATCACGGTGCCGTCGCTCTCGACACGGATGGGGGCGGCGCCGCCCCGCCGCTCGTCGGCGAGCCGGCGGCCCGCCGCCCACGTGCCTCCCTCGAGGATGCTGGCCAGCGGCAGGTCGGGGGTTCCCAGGCGCGCGCGCACCAGCGGAGCCAGGCGATCCAGCAGCGCCAGCGTGAGGGCGCGCCACTCCACGACGACCTCGTCGCCGGGGCGATGCGACTCGCCCACGACCGCCGCGTGGCGAGGCACGAGCACGCCGGTGTCGAGGAACAATCCGCCGTTGCGGTACTCGGCCAGGCCGGTGAGCCGCTCCACGCCGGTGACGGTCAGCGACGCCTCACGCAGCGGCTCGATCAGCGAGTAGGTCAGCCACTGCGAGAGCTTGTGGAAGGGCACGAGACCGGCGCCGGCACCGTCGCCGCCCGCGGCCGGATGCGACCAGACGTCACCGAGGTTTACGCCGTCGCGCACGAGACGCCCCGGCCAGATCGGACCAAGCCCGACGAGCACGCAGGACAGCAGGTCGGCGGCGTCGATCCGGCCGGCGAGGCCACGGGCGCGCACGGCGTCGAGCAGCAGCCCCGGACGCGGCGGACGCGAGCCGAAGAATTCGGGCCGCTCCATCAGCGTGCGCCCGAGCTCTCGGAGCAGCCCGGCTCGACCCGACAGCCCCGACAGCGGATTGTCGGCCGACACCTGCAGCGCAGTGGCGAGGCGAGCCTCGGAGACGGCCTGGAGCCCCCGAGCATCGGCCCGCCATGGGACCGTGCGGTCCGCGGAGAAGAAGCCGGCCGCGAACATCCGGATGCTCGCCACGGCCAGCCCCTCCGAGCGGCCGAACACTCTCCCCGTCTCCGTCTCCCGGTACTTCCACTCCGGCCCGGCGCCGGCGTCGAGCAGCACACTGATGACCGCGAGATCGATCTTGACCCGTGCCCGCTCGTCGGCGGACAGATGGCCCAGCGCTCCCTCCAGCTCGGCGACGCGATCGTGACCGCCGGCGTCGAAGTGGCGCCAGCGACTGTGCAGCGGGACCTTCAACCCGGGATAGCGCTCACGGGTGACGCCGGCGACCAGCGCGGCGGCGGCGTCCAGACGGCCCAGGTCGATCGCGAAGTGCCGGAGGTCGTCGCTCAGCCCGTGCGCCAGCACCGCGTCCGTACGCTCGCGGATCGCCTCGGGAGTCCAGAGGTAGGCGACCGCGTGGGCGGCCGGGCCGGATGTCACTCGAAGCCGCGCCCCTTGGGCTTGGTCAGCTCGCTGGCGTCGGGAACGCCGCCGTTGGTGAAGTAGCCGGCCGCCAGCTTGGCGTCCATCTCCACGCGGGCGTCCGGCGGCACCAGGGCGTCGGGGATCGGGACGCGCTCGCCCACCGTGATCCCCGCCGCCATGATGGCCTGGTGCTTCATGTTGCTCATGGAGACCAGGCGGTGAATCGTGCGCACGCCGAGCCAGTGGAGCACGTCCGGCATCAGCTCCTGGAAGCGCATGTCCGGTACGCCGGCCACGCACTCGGTGCGCGCGAAGTACTGCTCGGCGCGGTCGCCGCCGGCCTGGCGCTTGCGCGCGTTGTAGACGAGGAACTTGGTGACCTCGCCGAGCCCCCGGCCCTCCTTGCGGAAGTACACGATGAGACCGACCCCGCCGGCCTGCGCGCCGCGGATGCACTCCTCGATGGCGTGGGCCAGGTACGGGCGGCACGTGCAGATGTCGGAGCCGAACACGTCGGAGCCGTTGCACTCGTCGTGCACGCGCGCCGTGAGTGGCACGGAGGGATCGGCCAGCTGCGCCACCGGCCCGAACACGTAGGCGGTCTGGCCGCCGATCGGCGGCAGGAACACCTCGAGGTCGCCGCGGGTCACCAGCTCCGGGAACATCCGGCCCGTCTCCTCGAACAGCGTGCGGCGCAGGGCGGTCTCCGAGCACCCGAAGCGTCGCGCCACCCCCGGCAGATACCACACGGGCTCGAGCGCGACCTTGGTGACCACCGCCGCGCCCGAGTCGCGCAGGATCGTGCCGTCCGGACGCAAGCGTCCCGCTTCGATGGCGCGGCCGATCTCGGGCACGTCGACGTGAGCCTGGGTGATGGCGATGGTCGGCCGGATGTCGTAGCCCTGCGCCAGGTACCCGGCATGGACCTCGGCCACGATGGCGCCGAAGGGATCGAGCGACACGATGCGGTCCGGCTCGAACCACTGCGGGTGCGGGCCGATGCGATCGGTCGGGGCCGTGTCGGTGAGGTCGGGCCGGCGGGTGGGGTCGAGTGCCCCCGACGCTACCGCCAGGGCCCGGTAGATTGCATACGAGCCGGCGTGCGTGCCGATGACGTTGCGGTGGTCTCCGACGGTGGTGGAGCCGATCACGGGGCCGCGGATCTTGGGATCGGCTTCACCCCAGCGGATCGGCAGGTGGGCCGCTCCGCCCGGATGCGAGGTCAGCTTGATGTGAGGCCGGCGCTTGCGCACGGGAGGCACCGCGTCAAGGATAGGCGGCCGGGTGGAAGCCGGTCAAGGACGGGCGTCGGGCCTACAGCCGAAGCGCCCTGAGGTACTCTCGGAACGCGTCGCCCAGATCCGGGCGGGCCAGGGCGAACTCGACCGTCGCCTTGAGGAAGCCCAGCTTGTCCCCGGTGTCGTAGCGCTTGCCCTCGAACTCCACGGCGTACATCGGCCGGCGCCGGCACAGGGTGCGCAGGCCGTCGGTCAGCTGGATCTCGCCCCGGGCATCGGCCCCCGTGCTGGCCAGGATCTCGAACAGATCGGGCGTGAGGACGTAGCGTCCGATGATGGCCAGATCCGAGGGCGCCTCGGCGGCCCGTGGCTTCTCGACGAGGTCGTCGATCTCCCACACGTTGCCGCCGATGTTGTGGCCGGCGATGACGCCGTACTGGTGGATGCGCTCGCGGGGCACCCGCTCGACGGCGATGACGGGCCCGGTGTACTTCTCGAAGACGTCCAGGAGCTGCCGCATGCAGGGCACCGCGGTGCTGCCGATGATGTCGTCGCCGAGAAACACCCCGAACGGCTCGTCGCCGACCAGCGCGCGAGCCACC
>JBKOZA010000295.1:0-1333 GCA_046725675.1 Candidatus Methylomirabilota bacterium | reverse complement strand
GGACAGCGCCCGCTGATCGTCGCCGCCAACCATCAGAACGGCCTCGTCGACCCGATGCTGCTGATCGCCGCGCTGCCCCGTTCGCTGCGCCCGCTCGCCAAATCGGGGCTGTTTCGCCATCCGATCATCGCGCCGTTCCTTCGCCTCGCTCGCGCGCTGCCCGTGTACCGCCGCCAGGACGCGGGAAGCGACATGGCCGGCAACGCGCTCACGTTCCGGGCGGTGAGCGATGCGCTCAGCCGAGGCGGGGCCATCCTCATCTTCCCCGAGGGCGTCAGCCAGCCCGAGCCCACCCTCATGACGCTGCGGACGGGCGCGGCCCGCCTGCTGCTCGAGGCGGAGGCCGCGGGAGCCCCGGCGGTCACGCTGCTCCCCGTCGGCATCGTCGTCACCGAGCCGGGACGCTTCCGGGCCGGGCGCGCGCTGGTGCTGGTCGGCCCGCCCGTCGCGACCGCCGACTGCGTGGCGCTGCACGCCCGCGATCCCATCGCGGCGGTCCGCGCGCTCACCGACCGCCTGGCGGAGGCGCTGCGACACCAGATCATCGAGGCCGAGGACCGCGAGACGTTGCGGCTGATGCGCCTGATGGAGCGGGTCTGGCGCCAGGAGAGTGGCACCCGCGCCAATCCCGGCTCGGCGGCCTGGCTGCAGTCGACCGCCCGCGCCTATCGGTGGCTCCGCCGTACGGCCCCGGCCGAGGTGGAGGACTTCCGGCGGGAGGTGGAGGAATACGCGCGCGAGCTCGACCGGCTCGGCGTGACGCCGGAAACGCTGGGCCGAGCCTACGCGCCGTCGATCGTCCTGCGCTACGCGGCGCGCGAGATCGTCCCCGTCCTGCTCGGCCTGCCCCTGGCGTTGCTCGGGATCCTGCTGCACGCCCTGCCCTATCAGCTGATCCGGCTCGGCATCCGCCTTGCTCGGCCCGAGCCCGACGTCGAGGCGACGTACAAGCTGGCCGGAGGCGTGGTGATCTTCCCGCTGGCATGGGCGCTGGAGGCGTGGCTGGCCGCGCGGGTCGGTGGCGAGTGGCTGGCGGTGCTCCTCGTGCTCGCGCTGGTGCCGACCGGGTTCTTCGCGCTCGCCTGGCAGGCGCGCGCCCACGACGTTACTCGCGAGGTGACCGCGCTGTGGCATTTCCTGGCCCGTCGCGGCCTGCGCGAGCGACTGCTGGCGCGCCGTCGCGCGCTGGCGCAGGAGCTCGATCGGCTGGCCACCCGCGTGCCAGAGCCGGTGCTGGCCGGCGAGATGACGTGACGCCGACGCCGCCGGCCCGCCCCTGGCGCATCGGCGCTCTGGTGGCGGTGGCGGCCGCGGCCGTCGTGGTGACGATGCT
>JBKOZA010000294.1:0-5343 GCA_046725675.1 Candidatus Methylomirabilota bacterium | reverse complement strand
CGCATGCTCCTGCAGGTCCACGACGAGCTGCTGTTCGAGTCGCCGCCGGAGGAAGTCGAGGCGATCGTGACGCTGGCCCGCGAGATCATGGCGTCGGCGTTGCCGCTGGACGTGCCGGTCGTGGTGGACGTGAAGACGGGGTTCGACTGGTCGCAGGTGTGACGCGCCGCTTTCTGCTGGTCGGCCTCACCGGTGGCCTCGCCACCGGCAAGAGCACCGTGTCCGACCTGCTGCGCGCGCTCGGCTGCGTGGTGCTCGACGCCGACGCGCTGGCTCGTGAGGTCGTCGAGCCCGGCCAGCCGGTGCTGGCCGCCGTGGCCCGCGAGTTCGGCTCCGAGGTGCTCGGCCCCGACGGCCGGCTCGATCGCAAGCGCCTGGGCGCCCTCGTCTTCGCTGATCCCGAGCGGCGCCGGCGTCTGGAGGCCCTCACACATCCCGCGATCCGCGAGCGCTATTTGGCCCGCCTGGCTGAGCTGGAGGCGCAGGGGTTCGAGGGCATCGTGGTGTGGGACGCCCCGGTGATGATCGAGGCGGGCGGCTATCGCCACGTCGATCGCCTCGTCGTGGTGGTGACCGACGAGGCCACTCAGCGCGCGCGGGCCCTCGGTCGCGACGGCGACCCCGCCGATGCCGAGCGCAAGATCGCTAGCCAGATGCCGCTCGTCGAGAAGGCCCGGCTCGCCGACTACGTCATCGACAACTCCGGCGACCGCGCCGCCACCGAGGCACGAACCCGCGAGGTCCACGCCGCCCTCCTCGCCGACTTGCGCGCGCGTGCACGGCGGTAGGCGACGCGCGCTCGGGCAGCACTTCCTCCGCGACGCCGATATCGCCCACGCGATCGTCGAGTTGCTGGCCCCGACGGTCCGGGACCTCGTCGTCGAGATCGGCCCGGGCGAGGGCGCGCTCACCGGCGAGCTGGCACGGCGAGCGGGGCAGGTCATCGCGCTCGAGGTGGACCGGGTGCTGCTCGCGCGGCTGCGGCAGCGGCTGCCGGGCATCGAGGCGCTGGAGGCCGACGCGCGCACGTGGGACTACGGGCGACTCTCGCGTCCTGACGGTGGCCGCGTGCTGGTGGTCGGCAATCTGCCCTACAGCGTGGGCAAGCCGATCGTCGCCGCGCTGCTGGAGGCCCGGCCAGCGCTCGACGCGATGGCGCTGATGCTCCAGCGCGAGGTCGCCGAGCGGCTGGCCGCGCCGCCCGGCGGCAAAGTGTACGGTGCGCTGTCCGTGCTGACGCAGGCCGTGTGCGACGTCGAGCTGGCGCTGCGGGTGCCGCCGGGGGCGTTTCGCCCGCCCCCGCAGGTGGAGTCGGCGGTGGTCCGGATGGTGCCGCGCCGTCAGGCGCGTGTCCCCCCGGAGCTGGAGGCTCGCTTTCGAGAGGTTGTCCGCGCGGCGTTCGCCAGTCGCCGCAAGACCTTGGCGAATGCTCTCAGCGGCCGGCTTGGTCTTTCGCTCAAAAGGGTCCGCGAGGCAGCCGAGCTTTCTGGTGTGGATCCAGGGCGGCGGGCGGAGACGCTGACGATTGAAGAGTTCCGCTCGCTGACGGCTCGGCTATCATGACGAGGATGTCTCGTCGTTCCCTCCTGTGGGGGCTCATGGTCGTCCTCGCGGTTGCCGCCGTCGTCGCCGCCGTCGGCCGGGCGCGACCGCCGGCCCCTCCGATCGCGGCGGTGCCGCCAGCGGCCCCGGCGTCGGAGCCGGCGCCCGCCGATACGCCGGCCGTGCGGACCGAGACGGTGACCCTGCGCCGGGGGGACACCCTGCTGATGGCGCTGGGCCGGCTCGGCATCGACCGGCGTGCCTCGGCCGACCTCGCCGACGCGCTGCGGGCCAGCGGGGCCGACCTGCGGCGCATGCGCGCGCAGGACGAGCTGGCGATCACGTGGACCCTGGACGGCGAGCCCATCTCGGTACGCTGGGAATCCGGCCCGTGGCTCGGGTTCGTGGCCGTGGCCACCGACGCGGGGTGGGAAGTCCGTCGCAGCGAGACCCGGCCCGACGTCCGCGTGGAGGCAGTCGGCGGCGAG
Source organism: Candidatus Methylomirabilota bacterium (assembly GCA_046725675.1). GTDB lineage: Bacteria > Methylomirabilota > Methylomirabilia > Rokubacteriales > CSP1-6 > AR5. The sequence goes on along the minus strand of JBKOZA010000294.1, from coordinate 3,313 downwards.
GTGAAACGCTCGCTCTTCGAGACGGTCGAGGCGCTGGGCGAGTCGCCCCAGCTCGTGCTCGAGCTGGTCGAGATCTTCTCCTCCGACTTCGACTTCACCGCCGACACGCGCAACGGCGATCGCTTCCGCCTGCTGGTGGAGAAGCGGTACGCCGGCGACCAGTTCGTGGACTACGGCCAGGTGCTCGTCGCCCAGTACCTGAGCGACGGCCGCGCCCTCACCGGTGTCGGCTTCGAGCCCGCCGGCGGCCGGCTCGCGTACTACGACCTCGATGGCCGCTCGCTGAAGAAGAGCTTCCTGAAGTCACCCCTGGAATTCACGCGCATCACCTCCGGCTTCACCTACGCGCGTCCGCACCCGATCCTCGGTGGCGTGCGCCCACACCTGGCCGTGGACTACGCGGCGCCGCCCGGTACGCCGGTGCGCGCGGTGGCCGACGGCACGGCGGTGGTCGCCGGCTGGAACGGGGGCAACGGCATCCAGGTCCACCTGCGTCACCACGCCGGCTACGAGACCGTGTACAACCACCTCTTGCGGCTCGGGCCCGGCGTCCGCGCCGGGGGGCGGGTGAGCCAGCGCCAGGTCATCGGCTACGTCGGCTCCACGGGCCTGAGCACCGGCCCGCACCTGGACTACCGCGTGGTGAAGAACGGCCGCTTCGTCAACCCCCTGGGCGAGAAGTTCATCCCCGGACAGCCGCTCGCCGGCGCCGAGCACGGGCGCTTTCTGAGGGAAGCACGCGAACTGGTGCGCCGCCTGGAAGACGCCTCGCCCTTCTAGCCGCTTGTGTCGGGGCCGCGTAGAGCGTCCCCTCCTGACGCCGTCGATGGGCTTCGAACAGGGTGTACTCGATCGCCCGCGCGCTGACCCCGAGGCGGCGCGCGTAGTGGCGCAGCGCCGACAGGTACGCCTCCCACTGCGCGATCGTGAAGCCCTGGCCGCGCCGGTTGGCGTCGACGGAGCGGACGGCGAAGAGGAGCTGCCAGACGCGGATATCCAGCACGCCGTAGCGGCGGGGATCCAGCAGCGTCAGGATGGCCGATGCGATCGGGATGCCGACGCCTCGCAGGCTGGTCAGCAGCTCCATGCGACGGCGCTCGCTGCGGGTCGCCAGCATCGCGCGGGACACGGCACGCACGCGTGCCGTCGAGTTGCGCCGCCACAGGTGCTGAGCGCGGGGGCTCTTCCACCGGCACATCCGCATGAACTCGACGCGGGAGAAGCAGCCCCGGGCGCGCACGCCGGCGAGGTCACGGATGAGCGCCGCCGTGGCGGCATGCTCTTGCCGGATCAGCTCCCTCCGCAAGAGCGTGGCGAGCGTGACACGCGGTCGGCGGACTGCCACGGGAACACAGTTTTACACGGAGTCGCCGGCACGGCCTTCACCCCAGGCTCGTCCAGCCAGGGGAGCCGGTCACGGGAGCCGCTGGGCTCCCGGCGTGGTCACAAGGCGGCCCTGCTGCCGGTCAGACCGGTAGCCGATCGCCGAGCGCCCGCGCGTCGATTCCCCCGGCTAGCGGCGAATCATGGTCGAGCCGACCGCCACCCAGCCGCGCTCGCGCATGCAGCGCTCGTAGCGGAGCTGCTCGTCGAAGCGCTCGAACGCCGCCTGACGCGGCGCGCGTTTCCACAGCGCCGGCGGCGGCTCCGAACGCGGCAGCAGCCGTCCGCCCGGCGCCGGCTCCGAGGCCGGCAGCGCCGACGGCGAGTCGTCGGCGATCGCCGAGCGGTAGCAGGCCTCCGATTCGCTGGCGAGCTGGGATAGGTTCGACCCCGGACGGGACCAGTACGCCGTCGTGTATGGCGTAGCGGTCGATGCGCAACCGGCGGTCAGACCAGCCAAGATGGTCAGGACAATGAATCTCATGCCCTTTAGGTATCCAAGAATCGTGCCGGTAGCAGAACTTCTGGGGGGTGGAAGCCGGGTGCTACGATGAGCGTCATCCTTCGACAAGGAGCCTGAGTGGACCCTGCTGTTCGGCTCATTCCCCTCGGTGGACTCGGCGAGATCGGCCTCAATATGATGCTGGTCGAGTCCGGCGACGATCTCCTGGCCGTTGACTGCGGGCTGATGTTCCCGGGCGGCGACCTGCCCGGAATCGACTACGTCATCCCCGACTTCGCCTACGCGCTCGCCAAGGGGCCCGGCTTCCGGGCCGTGGTGCTGACCCACGGGCACGAGGACCATATCGGCGCGTTGCCGTACCTGCTGCGCGAGACGCGGGTGCCCGTGTACGGGACCCCGCTGACGCTGGCGCTGGTCGGCGAGAAGCTCCGCGAGCACGGCCTGCTGGAGGTCGCGGACCTGCGCGTCATGCGGCCGCGCACCCCGTTCGACGTGGGGCCCTTCCGGGTGGAGCCGATCCGGGTGACCCACTCCATCGTGGACGGCATGGGGCTGGCCGTCGGCACCGCGGCCGGGACCGTCGTGTTCACCGGCGACTTCAAGCTCGATCCCACGCCGCTGGACGGCGAGCCGTCCGACGACGCTCGCTTCGCCGAGCTGGGCGCCGCCGGCGTGCTCGTGCTCTGCTCGGACTCCACCAACGTCGATCGTCCCGGCCACACGCGCTCGGAGCTCGAGGTCGGCGCCGCACTGGCCGAGCGCTTCGCAGTGGCCTCCGGGCGCATCATCGTGGCCACGTTCGCCTCGCACATCCATCGCATCCAGCAGGTGCTCACCCAGGCGGCCCGGTTCGGTCGCCGGGTCGCCCTGCTGGGTCGCTCGATGGAGCGCAACGTGGCGATCGCCGCCGAGCTCGGCCACCTCCGCGTGCCCGATGAGCTGCTGCTGCCCCTGGAGGAGCTGGTCGCGCTGCCGGCCGCGCGCCAGCTGATCCTGTCCACCGGCAGTCAGGGTGAGCCGAATTCCGCGCTGGCCCTGATGGCGGCCGGCGAGCACAAGTACGCCCAGATCGCCACCGGCGACCTCGTCGTGATCTCCGCGCGCGTGATCCCCGGCAACGAGCGCACGATCGGGCACGTGGTCAACGCCCTCTATCGACTGGGCGCCGAGGTCCTCTACGAGGACAACGCCTTCGTCCACGTCTCCGGCCACGCCAGCCAGGAGGATCTCAAGCGCATGCTGAGCCTCACGCGGCCGCGGTACTTCGTGCCGGTGCACGGGGAGTACCGCCACCTGCTGGGCCACGTCCGGCTCGCCGCCTCGACTGGGCTGCCGCCCGAGCGGATCTTCCTCATCGAGGATGGCCGCGGCTTGGAGGTGACGGCCGGCAGTGCCCGTGTCCTCACCGGCATCCCGGCCGGGCGCGTCCTCGTCGACGGCAAGGGGATCGGCGACGTGGGCGCAGTG
>JBKOZA010000293.1:0-3518 GCA_046725675.1 Candidatus Methylomirabilota bacterium | reverse complement strand
GCCCGCGAACGTTGACGTTCTTCCTGTTCGTCCCACTCCTCGGCGTGCTCGTGCTCGGTGGCGCGCCCGCCGTCGGCCAGAATCCCAAGACCGGCGGCGTGCTCACGGTCGCCCAGCGCGAGGACACGCCCCAGGGCTTCGCCATCCACGAGTCGTCGACGGTGTCGACGACGTGGCCGGCCATGCCGTGCTTCAGCAACCTCGTCCTCTTCCACCCGCTCAAGCAGCAGGAGAGCGTGGACACCGTCGTCGGCGAGCTGGCCGAGAAGTGGTCGTGGCAGGACAATTACCGCAACCTCGTCTTCTTCCTGCGCAAGGGCGTGAAGTGGCACGACGGGCAACCGTTCACCTCCAAGGACGTGAAGTACACGTTCGACATGCTGCGCGAGGCGCCCGACGCCGCCGGCAAGCTGCGCATCAATCCGCGCAAGGACTGGTACGCCAACGTCCAGAACGTGGAGGCGCCCGATCCCCACACGGTCGTCTTCCACCTCAAGCGCCCGCAGCCCTCGCTGCTGCTCATGCTCGCCTCCGGCTACACGCCGATCTACGCCGCCCACGTGCCGGCCGCGCAGTACCGCACCGCCTGCGTCGGCACCGGCCCCTACAAGCTCAAGGAGTGGCGCAAGGGCGAGTTCATCGAGTACGTGAAGAACCCCGACTACTTCGTCAAGGGCCGGCCGTACCTGGACGGCATCAAGTACGTCGTCATCAAGGAGCGCGGCACCCGGGTGGCCGCGCTGCAGGCCGGCCAGGTCGAGGTCGCCTTCCCGGGCGACACCGGGAAGACCACCGCCGAGCAGCTCAAGAAGGCGGTGCCCCAGCTGGTCGTCACCCGCGCGGCCGAGAACGTGAACGAGAACGTCATCATGAACACGAAGAAGCCGCCCTTCGACAACCTGAAGGCGCGGCTGGCGGTGGCCCACGCGATCGACCGCGGTGCCCTGAACCAGGCCGTGCACCAGGGCGGGGCGGCCGTCGGCGTGTCGATGCCGTCGCGGCCGTGGGGCGTGTGGGGTCTGCTCGACAAGGACCTGGCCGCCACGCCCGGCTACGGCAAGCCCGCCGACGAGAAAGCCAAGGCCAAGAAGCTCATGGCCGAGCTCGGCCACGGACCGGACAAGCCCGTCAAGGTCGAGATCGTGACGCGGGCGATCGCCATCTACGTCGACATGGCGTCGTTCATCATCAACGAGCTGAAGCAGATCGGCATCGACGCCAGCCTCAAGCAGATCGAGACGGCGCAGTGGCACGCCATGGCCACCCGCGGCGAGTACCAGATCGGGGCCAACCTCACGGGCATCGGCATCGACGACCCCGACGCGAACTACTACGAGAACTTCGCCTGCGGGTCACCGCGCAACTACACGTTCTACTGCAACGAGCAGATCGGGGCCCTGATCGACAAGCAGTCGGCCGAGATCGACGCCAAGAAACGCCTGGCGCTGGTGTGGGAGATCCAGACGAAGCTGGAACAGGAGGGCGCCCGGCCGACGCTGACCTGGCGCGTGGACAACTTCACCCACTGGCCACAGGTGAAGAACCTGATCCCGCACAACAACTTCTACAACTACGGCCGGATGCAGGAAGTCTGGCTCGACAAGTAGCCCCGGCGGCGTGAAGACCTACATCGCCCAGCGCCTGGCCATCGCCCTCCTCACGCTGCTCGGCATGTCGATCGTCATCTTCGCGCTGCTGCGCCTGGCCCCCGGCGACATCGTGGACGTGCTCTTCTCGGCGGCCGGCTACGTCAACCCCGGCGAGAAGAAGGCGATCCTCCAGGAGCTCGGGCTCGACAAGCCGTACTGGCAGCAGTACCTGGACTGGCTGCGGCAGATCCTGGTCGGCGACCTCGGCAAGTCGTACCGCTACGACATGCCGGCCTGGCAGATCATCAAGCCGCTGGTGCCGGTCACCGTCGAGCTGGCGATTCTCTCCACCATCGTGGCCGTCGTGCTGGGCGTCCCGACCGGCGTGCTGAGCGCCCTGCGCCAGGACTCGGCCCTCGACTACGCCCTGCGGGTGGTGAGCCTGGCCGGGCTGTCGATGCCGTCGTTCTGGCTCGGGATGGTCATCATCCTCTCCCTGGTGTCGTGGCTGGGCTGGATCCCGCCACTCACCTACGTGCGGCCGACCGAGAACCTGTGGCTGCACACCGTGCAGTTCATGCTGCCGGCCCTGGCCGTGGGCTATCGCTCCTCCGCGCTGATCATGCGCATCACTCGCTCGGCCATGCTGGAGGTGCTGCGCGAGGACTACGTCCGGACGGCCCGGGCCAAGGGGCAGGGGGACGGCGCGGTGGTGTGGCGCCACGCGCTGAAGAACGCGATGCTGCCCGTCGTCACCGTCGTCGGCATCGAGTTCGCGTTCCTCATCGGCGGCCTCGTGGTGACCGAGACGGTCTTCAACCTGCCCGGCGTGGCGCGCTTCCTGGTCGAGGCGATCCTCTGGCGCGACTACCCGGTGGTCCAGAACCTCGTCATGTTCATCGCCATCGTGGTCATCCTCTCCAACCTCGTCGTCGACCTCCTCTACGGCATCCTGGATCCTCGAGTCCGCTATGCGTAGCCGGAGGCCGAGGACCGGCCATCTGCGGCGTTGGCTCGTCGCTCCTCCCTGCGACGTACCCGAGCGTACGTCTCAGTCGTCGCTCCTCGCCGCCTTGCATCTGGCCGTTCCTCGGCCTCCGGCTCAGTCGCCGGCGAAGAACGGTGAGAAGTGGTGTTGGCGTGGGGCTCCCGCGGGTGACCGGCTTCGCATCTCCGCCGCCGAAGCGCCGCCGTGGCGGTGAGGCCGATCGGAGGGGAGATCGAGCTCACCGCGCCGGCGGTGGCGGTGCGCCGCGACTCGCTGGGGGTCACGCTCGCACGGTTCGTGCGCAAGAAGCCGCTGGGCGCGGCCGGCGGCGTGCTGATGCTGGTCATGCTGCTGACGGGCGTGCTCGCCGACGTGCTGCAGACCCACGATCCCATCGCGACCGACGCCGCCGCCACGCTGGCCCGGCCGGGCCCGGCTCACTGGCTGGGCACCGACCACCTGGGTCGTGACATCTACTCGCGCATCGTGCACGGCGCCCGCGTCTCGCTGATCGTCGGCATCGGCTCGACCCTGCTCGGCTCCGTGCTGGGCGGCATCATCGGCCTGCTCTCCGGCTATGCGGGCGGCAAGACCGACCTCGTGACCCAGCGGCTGCTGGACATCCTGCAGGGGCTGCCGCTGCTGGTGCTCGCTCTCGTCATGTCGGCCTCGCTCGGTCCCTCCATCCAGAACGTCATCGTCGCGATCTCGATCCCCATCGTGCCGCGGGCCGCGCGCATCATCCGGGCCACCGTGCTGTCGATCCGCGAGATGCAGTACATCGAGGCCGCCCGCGCGCTCGGCCTCCGCCACCTGCGCATCGCGTTCCGCCACGTGCTCCCCAACACGATCGGCCCGTTCATCGTGCTCTGCACCGCCCAGCTCGGCGCCGCCATCCTGGTCGAGGCCGCGCTGTCGTTCCTCGGCCTCGGCGTGCCGGA
>JBKOZA010000292.1:0-4370 GCA_046725675.1 Candidatus Methylomirabilota bacterium | reverse complement strand
CGAGGCCGTTCGCGGCGCGCACTTCCCGCAGAGCGACGCGCAGCGACAGACGGCGCTGCGACGCCTCGCCTTCGAGGATTTCCTCCTGCTCCAGCTCGGCCTCGCGATCCTGAAATCCCGGACGACACGCGCCCGCGGCATCGCGATGAGCCCACCGGGGACGCTGGTGGCCCGCTTGCGCCAGGCGCTGCCGTGGCCGCTCACCGCCGCCCAGGTGCGCGTGTGGGACGAGATCCGACAGGACATGGCCGCACCCCATCCGATGCATCGCCTGCTGCAGGGCGACGTCGGCTCCGGCAAGACGATCGTGGCTGCCATGGCTGTCCTCACCGCGGTGGAGGCCGGCCACCAGGCCGCCGTGATGGCGCCGACCGAGATCCTCGCCGAGCAGCACTTCATGACGCTCTCCCAGCTGCTGGAGCCGCTCGGCGTGCCGGTCACGCTGCTCACCTCGGCCGTGAAGACGCGCGAGCGGGCGAGTCGCCGGGCGGCGCTGGCGGCCGGCGAGGTGGGCTGTGCCATCGGCACCCACGCGCTGGTGCAGGAGCGAGTGGAGTTCCGCCGGCTGGGCCTCGTCGTGGTCGACGAGCAACATCGCTTCGGCGTGGCCCAGCGCGCCCGTCTCAAGGCCAAGGGCGAGCACCCCGACGTGCTCGTCATGACGGCCACTCCGATCCCGCGCACGCTGGCCCTCACCGTCTACGGCGATCTCGACGTCAGCGTCCTCGACCAGCTGCCGCCCGGTCGCCAGCCGGTGGTGACGGTCTCCCGCACCGAGGGCCGCCGGCCCCGGATCTACGCCTTCCTGCGTGAGCAGGTCGCCGCCGGGCGGCAGATCTACGTCGTCTACCCGCTCATCGAGGAGTCCGAGGCGATCGACCTCAAGGCCGCCACCGACATGGCCGCCCGCCTGCAGAAGGAGGTGTTCCCCGACCTCCGCGTGGGCCTCCTGCACGGGCGGCTGCCGTTCGAGGACAAGGAGTCGATCATGCGGCGGTTCAAGGCCGGGGAGATCCACGTCCTCGTCTCGACCACCGTGATCGAGGTCGGCATCGACGTCCCCAACGCCTCGGTGATGCTGATCGAGCACGCCGAGCGCTTCGGTCTCTCGCAGCTTCACCAGCTGCGCGGCCGGGTGGGACGGGGGCCGTGGAAGTCCTACTGCATCCTGCTCGCGGCCGGGAAGCTCGGCGAGGAGGCCGAGCGGCGGGTACAGGCGATGACGGAGACCAACGACGGGTTTCGCATCGCCGAGGTCGATCTGCAGCTGCGAGGCCCCGGCGAGTTCTTCGGCACCCGCCAGTCCGGACTGCCCGAGTTCCGCGTCGCCGACCTGCTGCGTGACGGCGCGCTCCTCGAGGAGGCACGACGCGACGCGCTGGCCATCGTGGCCGCCGATCCCGAGCTGCGGGCGTCCGAGCACCGCGGCTTGCGCGACGCGCTGCTGGCGCGCTGGCGCGGCAAGCTGGCGCTGGCGTCGGTCGGATGAAGATCGTCGCCGGCGGGCTCAAGGGCCGGCGGCTCGTGACGCCGCGGGGCGCGACGACGCGGCCGACCGCCGACCAGGTGCGCATCGCCCTGATGGACACCCTGACGCCGCGGTTGCCGGGAGCGCGGATCCTCGACCTGTTCGCCGGCGCCGGCGGCGTCGGCCTGGAGGGCCTGTCACGGGGAGCGGCCCACGCGACGTTCGTCGAGAGCGACGCGCGCGCGGTGTCGGCGCTCCGGGCCAACGTGGAGACGCTCGGCCTCGGCGCGCTGGCTCGCGTGCGGCGCGCCGACGTGCTGCGCGAGCTGCCGGTCTTGTACCGGGCGGGCGAGCGGTTCGACATCGTCTTCCTCGACCCGCCCTACCAGGCCGACCTGGTGGAGACGACGCTGGAGGCGCTCGCCGGCGGCGGGCTGCTCCTGGCCGAGGGCCTGGTGGTGGCCCAGCACTTCACCAAGCGCGCGCCCGCCGCGACGATCGGCGCGCTGGCGGCCTTTCGCGCGCGACGCTTCGGCGAGACGACGCTCACGTTCTACCGGGCTGCGCTCCGCGGCTGACGCGTCCGCGTCGCCTTGACTTCGACGCAGCGCGGCGCCTACGATGCGGCGGTTCGAATCCCGCTCGGAGGAGCGAGCCCGTGGCCAAGCGCGCGGTGTATCCCGGAATGTTCGATCCGATCCACAACGGCCACGTGGACGTCATCCAGCGCAGCCTGCAGATCTTCGACGAGCTGATCGTGGCCGTGGTGGCCAACCCGTCCAAGCAGCCCCTGTTCTCGGTGGGCGAGCGGCTGGAGATGATCGACGAGGCCACGTCCAGCATCGTCGGGGTGGGCACCAGCTTCCGCATCGCGGCCTTCGACGGCCTGCTCATCGACCTCGTCGCCCGCGAGCGCGCCGACTGCATCGTGCGCGGCATCCGGGCGGTCTCCGACTTCGAGTACGAGTTCCAGATGGCGCTCATGAACCGCAAGCTCCGCTCCACCGTGGAGACCGTCTTCTTGATGCCGCACGAGAAGTACACCTACATCTCGTCGCGCCTCATCAAGGAAGTGGCCAGCTTCGGGACCTCGGTCGCCGGCATGGTGCCGCCGATCGTCGAGAAGCGCCTCAGCGAGAAATTCCCGCCCCGCTGAGGCCGTCGCGTTGACGAGGAGCGCCCCGGCTGCGCCGGGGCGTGACGAGAGTATGGGGGTTTGGGGGCCATCTCGTGACCCCCATGTCCAGACAAGGAGCCCGCCGTTGCTGGCCGATCGCCTGAAGACGCTCGCGCCGTCCTCCACGCTGGCTGTGCAGGCCAAGGCCAAGGAGCTGCGGGCCCGCGGCATCGACGTGATCTCGTTCGGGGCCGGCGAGCCCGACTTCGACACGCCCGAGCGCATCAAGGACGCCGCCGTGCAGGCGATGCGACGCGGCCACACCAAGTACACGGAGGTCGGCGGCGTGCCCGAGCTGCGGGCGGCCGTGTGCGCCAAGCTCAAGCGCGACAACGGCCTCGACTACGAGCCGGTCGACGTCCTGGTCTCCGTCGGCGCCAAGCACACCCTGTTCAACCTGATGATGGCGCTGCTCGACCCCGGCGACGAGGTGCTGGTGCCGAGCCCGTACTGGGTGTCTTACCCCGAGCAGGCGCGCCTGCTCGGCGCCGTCCCCGTCGAGGTACCGACCGCCGAGGCCACCGGCTTCGACCTCGACCCCGCGGCGCTGGCCGCCGCCGTCACCCCGCGCACCAAGCTCGTGGTGCTCAACAGCCCGAACAATCCGACCGGCGCCGTGTTCTCACCGGCCGCGCTGCAAGCGGTCGCACGCCTGGCGGTCGAGCGAGCGCTCTGGATCGTCTCCGACGAGTGCTACGAGGCGCTCACGTTCGAGGGGCGTCACGTCTCCGTCGCGTCGTTCGGGCCCGACGTCAAGGCCCGCACGATCGTCGTGAACACTTGCTCCAAGGCGTATGCGATGACGGGCTGGCGCATCGGCTACGCGGCGGGTCCCCGCGCGCTCATCCGCGCGATGACCGACGCCCAGAGCCAGGTCACCTCCAATCCGTCGTCGATCGCCCAGTGGGCGGCCGTCGAAGCGTTGACGGGGCCCCAGGACGAGGTCGCCAAGATGGCCGGCGAGTTCGACCGCCGCCGCCGGCTCATCATCGACGGGCTGAACGCGCTGCCAGGCGTCCGTTGCGTCATGCCCAAGGGGGCGTTCTACGCGTTCGCCAACGTGGCCGGACTGTTCGGGCTGACGTGGCGGAGGGCCGAGGGCGCGACCGTGCTGGCCAGCTCACTCGACGTCACCGCGTTCCTGCTGGAGGCGGCGCGGGTTGCCGTCGTCCCCGGGCGCGACTTCGGTTCCGACGCCCACGTGCGCCTGTCCTACGCGACCGGCGACGGGCTGATCCGCGAGGGCCTGGCGCGGATGGCGGCCGCGCTCGCGACGCTTTCGTGACGCCGGCGTGGTCGGCCGCCCTGCAGGCTGCGGCCGCCGCCCCGGTCACGCTCGTGCTCGGCGCCACCGACGCCGGCAAGAGCACCCTGGTGACCTCCCTGGCCGGCGCGCTCGCCGCCGCCGGGCACACGGTCGGCGTGGTCGACGCCGACCTCGGCCAGTCCGACGTGGGCCCACCCACGACGGTGGGTCTCGGCCGCGTGCCGGGCCCGATCGACCGTCTGGCCGACGCCCAGCTGATCGGGCTCGAGTTCCTGGGCTCGACCTCGCCGGCGCGTTGCATGCGCGAGACCGCGGAGGCCACGGCCCGCCTCGTGCGGCGTGGGCTCGAGAGCGGCTGCGATCGCGTGCTCGTGGACACCTCGGGCCTGGTCGAGGGGCCCTTCGGTCTCGCGCTCAAGCGGCAGAAGATCGACCGGGTCGCTCCGGACGTGCTCCTC
>JBKOZA010000291.1:0-2139 GCA_046725675.1 Candidatus Methylomirabilota bacterium | reverse complement strand
CCCGGGTGGCGGCGGGCCAGTGCGAGCATCTCAGCGGAGCCGTCGACGGCGGTGACGAGGGCGCCCCGCCCGGCGAGCCGACGCGCGTCGTGTCCGTCGCCACAGCCCGCGTCCAGAACGCGTCGGCCGGTGACGTCGCCGAGCAGCTCGTCGATCGCGGGCTCGTAGATCGAGGAGAGCGCCAGCGGTCCATCCTGGCGGCTGGCCACGTAGGCGTGGGCCGCGCGGCTCCAGGACTCGAGGACTCGCGCGGCCTCGTCGGCGTGGACGTCGTCCACGGTCGCTCAGCGTCCCGGCAGGAGCAGCGTGGCAGGAGCTACGGACACGTCCGTCCCTCCCGCCGCGTGTGGTCGCTGACTACTCCGGCCGGTGACGACGCAGCCGGCCGCGCAGACGCTCGGTTTCCTGCTGGATGAGGCGGTCCACCACCTGCGGGTCGGAGAGCGCGATCACGCGCCGCGGCGTGTCCGGCGACACTTGCAGCTTGTCACGACAGGGCTCGCAGACCGAGGGTCCGGCGAGCACGCAGTCCTCGTGGCAGAACCACCGCGTGTGGCAGTAGAGGCAGTGGTGAGAGTGCTCCACGTCACTTGCCCTTCAGCTTCACGTCCTCGTACGGCGCCGAGTAGGCGTGGCCCGGGATCAGGCCGAGCCCGGACTCCTGCACGCGCGGACCCTGACCATTGATGAACGCCAGCTCCCAGATCGGGATGTGCATCACCTTCTCGTGCATGAGCTGCTGGATCCGCTGCAGGAGCGCCTCGCGCTTCTTGCGGTCCAGCTCGGCCGCCTGGTCCTTGAAGAGCGAGTCGATGTCCGGATAGCTGCCGTACACGTAGGCGCCGCCGGCGACGACGTACGACTCCAGGCGCGTCGCCGCGTTGCCGAACGCGCCGCTGGCGGTGTAGGCGAGGTTCTTGTACTTCTTGTCGCTGTAGGTGCTCCAGTGCGCGGCCCGCTCGCGCGAGACCAGCTTGCTGCGGATGCCGACCTGCTGCAGGTAGTTGGCGATCGCCTCCTGCACGTTCGCGTAAGAGATGTCCAGGTAGTAGTCGCCCGCGTCGAACCCGTTGGGGTAGCCGGCCTCGGCCAGCAGCTTCCTGGCCTGGGCGGGGTCGAACGCGTAGGCGGGCGGCTGCCAGTAGAAGTCGAAGGTGCTCGGGATGATGCTGTAGGTCAGCCGCGAGTGGCCGAGCGTGATCGCCTCGTTGAGGGCCTTGCGGTCGATGGCGAGGTTGGCGGCCAGGCGCACCCGCCGGTCGTGCCAGGGCGACTTGGGGTCCCACTGGTCCAGCATGCTCACCCACTGGGGGGCCTGGATCACGGTGGGCTTCAGCGCGAGGCCGGGCGTGCGCTGCAGCTCCTCGGCCAGCTCGCCGCGGATCGAGTACACCACGTCGACCTCGCCGCGCTTGAGCGCGGCCAGCCGCGTGGACTCGTCGGCGATCACCTTGAACACCAGTCGCTTGACGCTCGGCACCTTTCGCCAGTAACCCTCGAAGGCCTCCATGACCAGCTCGACGCCGGGCGTGAAGGAGACGAACTTGTAGGGCCCGGCCCCGACCGGCGCCTTCTTGAACCCATCGTCGCCGACCTTCTCGACGTACTTCTTCGGCACGATCCAGCCGGCGCCGCTGGCCGCCGTGTAGAACGTCATGAAGTCGGGCCAGGCATTTTTCAGCCGGAACCGGACGTGGAGCGGGTCCGGCGTCTCCACCGCCGCCACGCGGTCCTTCAGCGCCTTGGCCGAGGCTCCGCGGTAGCGCTCGAAGGAAAACTTCACGTCCTCGGCGGTGAGCGGCTCGCCGTTGTGGAACTTCACGTTCTTGCGCAGGGTGAAGTCGTACACACGGCCGTCGGGCGACATCTGCCACGACTCGGCCAGGCTGGGGGCGACCGCGTTGCCCGGCATCGCCTTGGCGAGCGCGTCGTGGATCGCGTACATGACCATGAACGGCGTGATGATGCCCAGCGTCTCGGCGGGGTCGAACCATGTCGGGGCCAGCGAAATGTGCACACCCCACGTCATCTGCCCCTCGGGCGCGGCAGCCACCGGGGCAACGGCGGCCAGCAGAACGAGCACGGCGCAGGCAGCGGCTCGAACCGATCGCATCATGAGCCTCCTCATCCGCGTGGCTG
>JBKOZA010000290.1:0-5234 GCA_046725675.1 Candidatus Methylomirabilota bacterium | reverse complement strand
GGCCTGGGCGGCGGCCACCAATCCGCGGGTGAAGCTCGGGACGACGATGCTGCTGCCGGGACGCAACGTGCTCCGGCTCGCCAAGCAGCTGGCCAACCTGGACGTGCTGTCCCGGGGCCGGCTGCTGGTGACCCTCGTGCCTGGCCTCACCTACGCGCCGGAGCGCGAGGCCATCGGCGTCGATCCCAAGCAGCGCGGAGCCGTCATCGACGAGGCGCTGCCCCTGCTGCGACGGTTGTGGGCGGGCGAGATGGTGAGCCACGACGGCCGGGTCGGCAGCTTCCACGACGTCCGGCTCTCGCCCCTGCCAGTGCAGCAGCCGCTGGAGGTGTGGCTCGGGGGCACCGCGGCGGCGGCGCTCGAGCGCTGCGGACGTCTGTCCGACGGTTGGCTCCCATCGCTGTGCACGCCGGACGAGGCCGCGGCCGGGCGCGTGGTGATCGAGGCGGCGGCGGCTCGGGCCGGTCGCTCGATCAGCAGCGAGCACTTCGGGATGAGCATCGGCTACGCCCGCTCGCCGATCGACCCCGCGACCGCACGGACGATGACCGCCCGGCGGCCCCGGTCGGTCGAGCTCACGCCGGTGGGGCTGCCGGCGCTGCGTCAGCTCATCGAGCGCTTCATCGGGGTCGGCTTCTCGAAGTTCGTCGTGCGGCCATTGGCGGCGCCGACTTCCTGGCGCGCGGAGCTGGAGGCGCTCGCCGCCGCCGTCGCTGACCTACAAACCTGACGGCGCGCCGCCTCAGCGCTTGCGCTCGAGCTTCAGGTCGATCTGCTTGAGCCTCTCGATGTCGGCGCGCAGGCGCTCGGCCTCGGCCTGCTGGACGGCCAGCTCCTGACGCATCCGGGCCAGGTCGTCCTGGCGGCGGGTGAGCTCCCGGCGCAGCTGCTTGGTCTCGTCCCGTAGCTGGGTCCGCTCGTCGCGCAGCCGGATGACCTCGTCGCGGAGCACGGTGCTCTCGGCCCGCAGACGGATGCCACCCTCGCGCAGTCGCGTCCCCTCGTCCTTGACCGTGGCCAGCTCGGCCCGGAGGCGAGCGACCTCGTCGCGCTGCCGGGCCAGGTCCGTCTGCGCGCTCAGCATCGCCGCGAGCGTGTCGCGGCTCTCCAGCACGCGCGGCGCCGCGCTGTCGTCCGGGAACCGCGTGAGGTAGTCGTCGTAGGAGGCCACGGCGTCTTCCCATGCGCCCTCGCGGGCCTGACGGTCGGCCCGGGCGAGCAGGAGCGCCGGGCCGATGATCGGCACCGACACGCAACCGGTGGTGGTGAGCAGCAGCAGGATGGCCAGCCAGCGAATCGCCCGACGGCCGTCACCACGCAGCCGACCGCTGCAGCCGACACCCGTCGTCCGCGAGCTCTCCACCGGCACGGTGTAGCGCCGCGGCGGCCGGGCTGTCAAGGTCCGAGCGGCCCGGGAGGCCGTCGCGGCCCCGGCGACCGGGCGGGGGCGGCTCAGCCGATCAAGCCGTAGAACCTCCCCGCGTTCTCGCACGTCATCTTGTGGGTGACGTCGGCCGGGAGATGCTTGAACTGCTCGCTGATGTACTTCTCCGACTCCGGCCACACGCCGTCGGGGTGCGGATAATCGGAGCCCCACATGAGCGTCTCGACCCCCATCTCGTCGATCAGCTTGGTGCCGACCCGGTCGTACTGGAACGTCGCCTTGCACTGCCGGCGCCAGTACTCGCTGGGCTTGAGCTTCAGCGGCAGGTCCTTGTACTGGTCCTCGTACTCGAAGTCCATGCGGTCCAGCACGTAGGGGATCCAGCCGATGCCGCTCTCGCCGAAGGCGATCTTGAGATTCGGATAGCGCTCGAAGACCGCGCGGCCCATGAGGGCGGTGAGGATGTTGGCCAGCGTCATCTGGAACAGGCACAGCCCGCTGTACATCAGCGCCCGCTGGGTGAGCCCCGTGTACTGCTCGCGGAGCTTCGGGGACACCGAGGGGAAGGTGTGGAAGTGCAGCGGGATCCCGACGTCGTTGATCGCCTCCCACAGCGGCTCCCACTGCGGATGCCACATCGGCTCCATCTCCCACGAGCACGACAGCTCGATCCCCTTGAAGCCGAGCTTGGCGACGCGGTGCACCTCGGCCACGGCGGCCTCGATGTCGCCGTAGGGCAGGCAGGCCAGGCCGATGTGGCGGTCGGGATAGTGGCGGCAGAAGTCGCTCAGCCACGTGTTGTAGATGCGGAGCATCTCGCTGGAGGCCTCGCGATCGTTCAGCTTGGCGGCCGCCGCCAGGATGCCGTAGATGACCTCGGCGTCGACGCCGTCGCGGTCCATCTCCTTGACGCGCAGGTGGGGGTCCCCGGGCCGGCGGATCCCCTTCTTGCCGTCCTCGTACAGGCCGGTGGAGGCCATCACGTCGACGCGGAGCTGCTTGCCCGGCACGTACTTCGTGCCCGAGGCCCCGACCCCGCCGGCGAGACCGAACGTCGCCCCGTTGCCGGCGATCCAGCGGGGACCGTCCGGACCGTCGGCGACGTAGGGCATCCGCCCCTTCAGCTCCCGGGGCGCCTCGGAGACGAAGAGATCGGGCGGGAGCCAGATGAGGTCGAGGTGACAGTCCGCGGAGATCCGGTTATAGCGCATGACGGCTCCTTCCTCGTGGAAGCCTCGGACGCCTATCGTCCCGCGACCAGCGGGAGCCCCTCCACTCGTCGCACGTCGTTGATGACCTCGAGCACGCGCGTGTGCAGGCCGGGGTATTCGATCCCGAACTCCTTCGCGAGCCGGCTCCAGTCGACCAGGTAGTTGCCGGACTCCTCGCGCCCGCCCTCGTCGCCGAACGTGATCTGCGCGTCGGGCAGGAATCCGCGCACGATCTCGGCCAGCTCACCCAGGCTCACCGGGATCCCGCCCGAGTTGTAGAGGTGATGGCGGGGTGCCTCGGCCAGCAGCACGCGCGCGAACACCTCGGCCATGTCCTCCACGTGAACCAGCAGGCGCATCGTCGCCTTGTGTGGCAGGTGCACCGGCCGGCCGCGGGCGGCCTCCGTCATGATCTGCACGTGATCCGTGGAGCCCCGGACCTTGTCGGGCCCGGTGACGTTGGCCGGCCGCACGCCGACGATCGACATGCCGTAGTTCTTGATGTACTTGCGGGCCTGGAACTCGTTGAAGATCTTGTGCATCGCGTACTGGCTGGTGCCGTACACGGGATCGTCCTCGTTCACGAGCCGCTCGCCGAAGTGACTCTGCTGGCCGCTGACCGCGATCGAGCTGGCGTAGACGACCCGCTTGACGCCGGCCAGGCGGGCGGCCTCGAAGCAGTTGTCCATGCCGAGGATGTCCAGCCGCATGACCTGGTGAGGGTTGCCTTCCCCCGCGCCCAGCCCGTAGGCGAGGTTGATGAGCCGCTCGGGCTTGACGTCGAGCACCGTCCGCATCACGTCGTCGAACCGGGTGACGTCGCCGCGGACCACCGGGGCGCCGACCGGCTCGCCACCGAACGCCGGCGCGCTCGGGTTCAGGTCCATGCCGACCACGGACTGGCCGCGCGCGAGCAGTCGGCGGATGAGCCGAGGTCCGATGAAGCCGGTGGCGCCGATCACCAGCACCGACACGGGGCCGATCGTAACATGCCCGCATGAACTCGTCCTCCGAACCGACGCCGCCCGCGACCGCCACCACTTCGCGAGGCGTCGTGCTCGTGGTCTGCGCCACGATCTGCTGGAGCAGCGGCGGGCTCATCGTGCGCCTCGTCGGCACCGGCCCCTGGACCACCAGTCTCTGGCGGAGCCTGTTCGCGGCGCTGTTCCTGGCCCTGGCGCTGGGGATCGCCCGGGGCGGCGCCGTGTTCGCGCCGTGGCGCCGGGGTCCGCTCCTCGTGGTGGGGGCGTTGATGGCGCTGGCCTCCACGTGCTTCATCCTGTCGCTGGCGCACACCTCGGTGGCGAACACGCTGATCCTGATCTCCACCGGGCCGTACGTGGCCGGGCTGCTGGGCTGGCTGCTGCTCGGCGAGCGCGTGGCCCCCCGCACGTGGCTGGCGATGGGCGTCGCCGTCGTGGGAGCGGTGGTCATGGTGTCCGGCTCTTACGCCCGTGGTGCCCTCGCCGGCGACCTGCTGGCGATCGTCATGGCCGCGAGCTTCGCGACCGCCACCGTGCTCGTCCGGCGGTCCCCCGAGATTGAGATGGCGCCGGCGGCGGTGCTGGCGGCGCTGTTCACCGCCCTGGTCGCCCTGCCGCTGGCCGATCCACTGCAGACGACGCCGCGGGACCTGGCGCTGCTCGCATTCTTCGGCATTGGGTCGTTCGGCGCCGGCTTCCTGCTCTTCATGGTCGGGGCCCGGCTGCTCCCGGCCGCCCAGACCTCGCTCATCGGCCTGCTGGAAACGGTGCTGGGGCCGCTGTGGGTGTGGCTGGTGCTGAACGAGCGGCCGGCGGCGACGACGCTGGCCGGCGGCGCGCTGATCCTCACCGCGCTGCTCGCGAACACGCTGGCCGACGTCCTCGGACGCGGGACTCCGCTCGACGCCCGATGACGCACATCGCCAGGGTCTTGCACACCGACCGCCGTTCCTGGACAGTATCGGCGGCGCGGCGAAGGATGTTCGCGAGGAGGCCCAGCGATGGCGTTCATGGTGAAGGACGGCGTTCGCCTCTACTACGAGGACACGGGCGGCGGAGCCCCGGTGCTGCTGTTCCTGCACGGGGCCGGCGGCAATCACGTGAGCTGGTGGCAGCAGGTGCCGGTGTTCGCGGAGGAGTACCGGTGCGTCACCCTGGACCAGCGCGGGTTCGGACAGTCGCCCGACGTGGCGGGAGGGCCGGGGCCGGCCGCGCTCGCCAGCGATGCCCTCGCGGTGCTCGATCACCTGCAGATCGCGCGCGCCGCGGTGATCGCGCAGTCGATGGGCGGCTGGGCCGCGGTGGGCGCCGCGGTGCGGGCGCCCGAGCGATTCTGGGCCATCGTGCTGGCCAACACGGTCGGCAACCTCACCAGCCCCGAGATCGCGGCCCTGCGTGAGCGGCTCGCCGCCACCGCGCCGCCCCGACCGCCCGTGCTCTGGCACGCTGCGCTCGGGCCAACGTTCCGCCGGACGCAGCCCGCCCGGACGTTCCTGTACGCGCAGATCGCCGGCCTGAACGCGCCGCTGCCCGCGGACTTCCGCGAGCAGCTCGGGCGTCTGACCACGCCGGTGGAGCGCTACGCGGCCGCCGGCGTGCCGACGCTGTTCCTGACCAGCGACGAGGACGGCCTCACCTGGCCCGAGCTGTCGCAGA
>JBKOZA010000289.1:0-7064 GCA_046725675.1 Candidatus Methylomirabilota bacterium | reverse complement strand
AGGCGCTCCTCCGGCGTCCAGCGGGCCCGCGGCGGCAGCGACTGACGGCGCGTGCCCACCACGGCCATCTCGCCGCCCTTGGCATCCTTCTCTCGCCGCAGCGTGTGCCAGTCGCCGCCGTTCTCGGTGGCCCGCCAGAAGCACTGCGGTGTCACGTGCGCATGAATATCGATGCTGCGCATAGCGCTCCGTTCAGGCGGCGGCGAACGCCGGCCGCAGCTCGTGGGCGAATCGACGCAGCGTCACGATCCCACCGGCGCTGTTGAGCAGCACGTAGCGGGCCCCGACGTCGTACAGCGCCTGCAGCTTGACGGCGACCTCATCGGGCGTGCCGTAGAGGGCGCCGGCCTCGGCGGCCTCCAGCGTGTCGGCGTAGGACATCATGCTCGCCCGGTTCTGGCCGTCGGGGCGCTGGGCCAGCCGCTCCATCCGCCGGCGCGCCAGCAGCCGGGCCTCGAGCGCCTTGTCTCGCTCGGCCGCGGTCGTGACGACGTTGATCGAGCGGGTCACGGCGACGCTCATGGGATCGAACACGCGGCCGCGCGCCTCCACCTCCGCCTTGAACAGCGCGATCCGCTCGCCGATCTGCTCCACCGGGGCGAACTGGTCGAGCAGCAGGTTGTAGCCGTAGTCGGCGACCTTCTTGATGGACGCCGGGCGCCCGGCGCCCATCCACAGCGGCGGGTGCGGCTTCTGGAAGGTGGGCGGCTCGACGACGACGTTGTCGTACTGCCAGTACGTGCCACGGTGCGACCACGGCGCGTCGGACGTCCACGCCTTGAGGAGGATGTCGTGCGCCTCCTCGAAGCGCGCCTCGGCCTCCTCCATGGGAACGCAGAACCCGGCGAACTCGTTGTGCCGGTAGCCCTGGCCGATGCCGAAGTCGAGCCGGCCGCTGGAGAGCAGATCGACCGTGGCCGCCTGCTCGGCCAGCAGCACCGGGTTGTGCCAGGGCAGCGTCATGACCGCGGTGCCCAGGCGCAGCGTGGAGGTGCGGGCGCCGATCCAGGTCAGGAGATTCAGCGTCGCGGAGATCTGGCCGAAGCCGGTGAAGTGGTGCTCGACGACGAACGAGGCGTGGTAACCGAGCTGCTCGGCCTCGACGTTGTAGTCGACGAATTCGCGGAAGCCCGCGCCGCTGTCGACGTCGGGTCCCCCTCGCCTGGCCTGGGCGCTGCCGAAGATCCCGAAGCGCATGGCGCCGTATAGTGCGGGCTCGCGGCGAGCACGTCAAGGCGACGCCACGGGCTCCGTCCTCGGGAGCGGCAGGGGACCGATCGCCGCCTTGACGAGGGCAGGCGGCACGCCTAGCATATCGGCCAACCGCCCGCCTCGCCAGTGGACCGGCGACACGATCGAGACCATGCAACGGAGGAGGCGCCGATGATCCGACGTGGGCCTGTGGCAGGAGCACTCCTGGTCGTATTCGCGCTCGCCGTCTCCGGCGGTGCCGGCGCCCAGACCCCCAAGCCGATCAAGATCGGCTTCGGCATGGCGCTCACCGGGAGTCTGGCCGGCAACGGCACCGCGGCGTTGCTCGCCATGCAGATCTGGAAGGACGACATCAACAAGGCCGGCGGCCTGCTCGGTCGGCCCGTCGAGCTCGTCTACTACGACGATCAGACCAACGGCGCCACCGTCCCCGGGATCTACAACAAGCTCCTCGACGTGGACAAAGTCGATCTCGTCGTCTCGGGCTACGGCACCAATCTGATCGCGCCGGCCCTGCCGATCATGATGGAGCGCAAGCTCACCTTCATGGGGCTGTTCGGGCTGGGCAACAACCAGAAGTACAAGTACTCTCGCTACTTCCAGATCGCCCCCAACGGGCCCGATCCGGCCGGCTCGTTCTCGGAGGGCTTCTTCGAGCTGGGCGCCCGCCAGAATCCCAAGCCCAAGACCGTCGCGCTCGTCGGAGAGGACGCCGAGTTCCCCCAGAACGCGCTGGTCGGCGCCCGCGAGCACGCCAAGCGGCTGGGGCTGCAGGTCGTCTATGACAAGACGTTCCCGCCGAACACCGTCGACCACACGCCGATCGTGCGGGCCATCAAGGCCCTCAATCCCGACATCGTGTTCGTGGCGACCTATCCGGCGAACTCGGCAGGGATGATCAACGCGGCCCAGGAGGTCGGACTGGAGCCCAAGCTGTTCGGCGGCGGCATGGTCGGCCTGCACTTCACCTCGCTGCTCACCAAGCTCGGCCCCAAGCTGAACGGGATCGTGGACTACGGCTTCTGGGTTCCGGAGCCGACGATGAAGTTCTCCGGCATCGACGCGTTCCTCGCCAAGTACCAGCCAGCCGCGGTCAAGGCCGGCGTGGACCCGCTCGGCTTCTATCTGCCGCCGTGGGCCTACGCGATGATGCAGGTGCTCGGGCAGGCCGTCGAGGGGACCAAGGGCCTGGATCACCAGAAGCTCGCCGACTACATCCACGCGAAGGAGTTCGACACCGTCGTCGGCAAGGTGAAGTTCGGGCCGGACGGCGAGTGGGGCAAGGACCGGATGATCACGATGCAGTTCCAGAACATCAAGGGCAGCGACGTCGAGCAATTCCGGCACCCCGGTCGGCAGGTGGTCCTCTATCCGGACGCGCTCAAGTCGGGGAATCTCGTCTACCCGTACGCGGCCGCGCGGAAGTAGTGCCTGACCCCCGGCCGGGACCCGGGACGCGCGCGGCGACGCCGCTTCACCCGGCTCCCGGCCGGAAAGGACAGCCGTGGTCTCGCTCGACCTGTTCCTGAACGCGCTCGTGGCGGGGGCGCTCCTCGGCGGCTTCTACGCGGCCGTGAGCCTGGGCATCGCCATCACCTTCGGGCTCCTCGACGTGGTGAACATCGCGCACCCCGTCTTCATCATCCTGGGCTCCTATGCCGCGTTCGCGCTGAACAACGCGTACGGCTTCGACCCCCTGCTGGCCGGCATCGTGTTCGCGCCGGTGTTCTTCGTGATCGGCGTCGTCGTCTACCAGGTCTACTACGTGAGCTTCGAGCGAAAGGGCGAGTCGCCGCTGCGCGGGCTGGTGTTCTTCTTCGGCCTCCTGTTCATCGTCGAGGTCGCGCTGCTGCTGAAGTTCGGCGTGGACTATCGGCTCATCGAAGCGCCCTACATCGGCCGCTCGTTCCACATCGGTATGGTCGGCGTCGCCTTCCGACTGCTGGTCCCGTGCGTGGTCGGGCTCGTCATGACGTTCGCCATCTCGCTCTTCCTGTCACGAACGTTCTACGGCCGGGCGATCAAGGGGGTCGCCCAGGACAGTCTGGCGCTCAGGCTCATGGGCATCGATCCCGTCCGCATCAAGACCCTCGCCTTCGGTCTCGGCATCGCCACCGCCAGCCTGGCGGGCGCCCTCCTGATCATGATCTCGCCGGTGCAGCCCGCGATCGGCCGCGACTATATCGGGCGGGTGTTCGCGATCACGGTGCTCGGCGGCCTGGGCAGCATCGGCGGGACCCTCGCGGCCGCCACGATCCTCGGCCTGGCCGAGAGCTTGACCGCCACGTTCTCCGGGCCGTCGTGGTCGCAGGCGGTCTCGTTCGGCATCCTCCTGATCGTCCTCGCCGTGCGCCCCGCGGGCCTGTTCGGACGGTAGCTCGTGTCGAGCCGATGGTTCCTGGCCCTGGCGGTGGCCCTCGTGGTTGCCGGCCTCGTGGTCACCCGGATGGTAGAGAACCGCTACTTCTACTTCGCCGCCTACGGCATCCTCCAGTACATCCTGCTCGCCACCGCCTGGAACATCCTCGGCGGCTACACCGGCTACGTGAACTTCGGAACCGGCGCGTTCTTCGCGCTCGGTGCCTACACCTCGGTGGTGCTCATCCGCGCGGTGCACGCGCCGCTGCCGGTCCAGATCCTGGCCGGCGGGCTCGTGTCCGGGCTCTTGGGACTCGGGATCGGCTACCTCACGCTCCGGCTGCGAGGGGTGTTCTTCTCGATCTCCACGCTCGCGCTCGCCGTGGTCGCCGAGACCATGATGGTCAACTGGGAGTACGTGGGTGGGTCCAAGGGCATCAGCGTCATTCGCCCCAGCCCCATGGCGTTCTTCGCGAACTATGCCGAGTTCCTGTTCGTGGTGATGGGCCTGCTGGCCCTGGGGGCGATCACGATCGCCTGGCTCATCGAGCACTCGCGGATCGGCCGCGGCTTCGCCGCCATTCGCGACAACGAGGAGGCCGCGGAGTGCATGGGGGTCCCCACGCTGCGGCTGAAACTGTTGGCCACCACGGTGAGCGGCGCCTTGATGGGGATCGCCGGCGCTCCCTTCCCGTACTACATCACGTTCGTGGAGCCGGCCTCCGCGTTCAATCTCAGCTACGCCGTCAACAGCCTGGCCATGCCGATGGTTGGCGGCACGTCGTCGTGGGTGGGGCCGATCATCGGAGCCGTCCTGCTCGGGACCGTCCAGCAGCTCGCCACGGTGACGATTTCCTCTGAGCTGAATCTCCTCATCGTGGGGGTCGTCCTGGTCCTCTTCGTCGTGCTCGCTCCCGAGGGCATCCTCGGCCTGCTGCGGCGGGCGACGCGCCAGAGGGCGGCCTGATGGGCGACGTCTTGCTGCGCGTCGACGGAGTCGTCAAGCGGTTCGGCGGCTTCCGGGCCCTCAGCGGCGTGAGCCTCGAGGTCCAGGCCGGCGAGCGCTTCGGGCTGATCGGCCCCAACGGGTCGGGCAAGACCACGCTGATCAGCTGCATCTCGGGCACGCTGCGCAACGAGGCGGGGCGGATCTTCTTCGGCGGCCGGGAGGTGACCGGGCTGCCCGCCCACCGGCGAACCCGCCTGGGGATCGCGCGAACGTTCCAGATCCCGCGGCCGTTCGGGAGCATGACCGTGCTCGAGAACCTGCGGGTCACCCTGGAGTATGGCGCCCTCGATCGCGCCCTCGCGGGCGAGCCGACCAGCGAGGCCCGCGAGATCCTCGCGCTCGTCGGGCTCGAGACCAAGGCGGCCGTCATCTCCTCCCGGCTCACCCAGATCGAGATGCGCAAGCTCGAGCTGGCCCGGGCCATGGCGGCCAAACCCTCGCTGCTGATCTCCGACGAAGCCATGGCCGGGCTGACCAGCTCGGAAGTGGACGATCTGCTCGAGATCCTGTTCCGGCTCAACGCGGCCGGGACCACCGTGATCATGATCGAGCACATCATGCGGGCGGTCATGCGCTTCTCCGAGCGCATCGCGGTCCTCGACGCCGGCGAGAAGATCGCCGAGGGCACGCCGGACCGGATCATCAGCGACCCCGCGGTGGAGCGCGCCTACCTTGGCGAGTAACATCGTCGTCCGCGACGTGGAAGCCGGCTACGGCGGCGTGCGCGCCCTGCACGGCGTGTCGATGCGGGTGAACGACGGCGAGACGGTCGTTCTGCTCGGCACCAATGGCAACGGCAAGAGCACGCTGATGAAGTGCATCATGGGCATCGTCCGCCCTGACGCCGGCCAGATCGTGCTCGAGCTCGACGAGCGGCGCATCGACCTGGTGGGCCGGCGGCCCGAGGAGATCGTTCGGCTCGGGGTGACGCTGGTGCCCGAGGGCCGGCGGCTGCTGCCCCGACTCACGGTCCGGGAGAACCTGCTCCTGGGCGCCTATCGCGCGGAGGCGCGACGCGACATCGCCCGCAACCTCGATTTCTGCCTCGAGGCGTTCCCAGCCCTCGCCACCCGGCAAAAGCAGCTGGCCGGCAGCATGAGCGGCGGCGAGCAGCAGATGCTCGCCATCGCCCGCGCCCTCATGTCGACCCCGCGCATCCTGCTCGTGGACGAGCCCTCGGTCGGCCTGGCGCCGATCCTCGTGTCCCGAGTGATCGCCAAGATCAAGGAGCTGAAGGACAAGCGCGACCTCACCGTGCTCATGGCCGAGCAGAACTTCAACCAGGCGGTCAAGATCGCCGACCGCGGCTACGTCATCGTCCACGGCAAGATCGAGTTCGAGGGACGGAGCGCGCGCGAGCTCGCCGAGCACGAGCTGGTGCGCAAGTACTATCTCGGCGTCTGACCCCTGGCGGGCAGCGGCGTGATGGCCGAGGCGGAGACGTCCCGGCCGAAAGGAGACCGATCATGACGCGCGCGTACAACGTCATCGACGCCGACGGACACGTGCTGGAGCCCGTCGACATCTGGGAGAAGTACCTCGATCCCGCCTACCGGGAGCGGGCGCCGCGGCTGATCATCGACACCGATGGCAAGGAACGCTTGCTCGTGGAGGGCAAGATACTCGGCAGCCAGAAAGGGTTCGGCAACATCGGCGCCATCGGCGCCCGCCAGGGACGCGCCGACGAGACGACCATGAAGTACGTCGAGGGCAGGGCCGGCGGCTTCGACCCGCACGCCCGCATTCCCGACATGGACCTCGACGGCATCGACGCCGCGTTTCTCTACCCGAGCGTCGGGCTCTTCTCCGGCGCCGTCCAGGACCCCGGCCTGGCGGCGGCGATGTGCCGGGCTTACAACCGCTGGCTGGCCGACTACTGCCGTCCCTATCCCGACCGGCTGTTCGGCGTCGCCATGCTGCCGATGCAATCGATCGAGGCGGCCATCGAGGAGATGCGCTTCGCGCGGCGCCAGCTCGGCATGCGCGGCGGCTTCCTGCGGCCGAATCCCTACAACGGACGGATGCTGCACCACCCTGACTACGAGCCGTTCTGGCGGGAGGTCGAGGAGCTGGACTTCTCGATCGGCCTGCACGAGGGCGCCAGCGGCGGCATGCCGCAGGTCGGCGTCGATCGCTTCACCACCCGGGGCGCGCGCCACATCATCTCGCACACCATGGAGATGATGCTGGCGGCCATGAGCGTCATCTGGGAGGGTGTGTGCGATCGCCATCCGCGCGTGCGCATCGCCTTCCTGGAGTCCGGCGGCGGCTGGATCGCGCCCTGGCTGGACCGGATGGACCGTCACTTCGACGACCAGGGCTTCAACGACTCGGGGCTGACGATGCGGCCGAGCGAGCTGTTCCAGCGCAACTGCTGGATCTCCTTCGAGCCCGTCGAGGGCAGCCTCAGCGTGCTGGCCGACTACATCGGCCCCCACAAGATCCTGTGGGCGACCGACTACCCGCACCCCGACGGCTTCTTCCC
>JBKOZA010000288.1:0-1704 GCA_046725675.1 Candidatus Methylomirabilota bacterium | reverse complement strand
GCCGACGCCGCCCCAGAACCCGCCGGACGGCATGATGATGGACTCGACCTTCGGCATCTGGGCGACCCGCATCGAGTCGTAGTTGTTGAAGTTCGTCTGCTCGATGTGACCGTCCTTGACCGTACACTCCTGCATGAACAGCCCGGACAATCCGTAGACGAACGACCCGGCGATCTGCCGTTCGACCTGGGCTGGGTTGACGGCATACCCGCAATCGGTCGCGGCGACGATGCGGTGCACCTTGATCTTGTTGCCGCCGCTGACGGAGATCTCGGCGCACGCTGCCACGTAGCTGTTGAACGACATCATCTGCGCCAACCCGCGGAACACGCCCTGTGGAGCCGGCTTGCCCCAGCCCGCCCGGTCGGCCACCGCGTTCAGCACGGCCAGGTGCTTGGGATGGTTGCTCATCAACTTGCGGCGGAACTCGAGCGGATCCTGGCCGGCCGCGTGGGCCAGCTCGTCCATGAAGCATTCGAGGAAGATCGCGTTCTGGTTGATGTTCACGCCGCGCCAGAACCCCGGCGGGACGTGCGTGTTGCGCATCGCATGGTCGATCAACAAGTTCGGGACGCTGTATCCGATGGCGAACTCCCCGCTCGGATTGAGCCCCTGGAACACCAGCGGGTCCTTGCCATCCTGGAGGGCTTCCGGCCGTACGTCGCTGAGGATTGACTGCCCCGACAGACGCATGTGCAGGCCGGTGAGGTTGTTGGCGGCATCGAACGCGCCGACCAGCTTGCACTGCATGACCGGGTGATACTTGCCGTGCAGCATGTCCTCCTCGCGCGTCCACAGGAGCTTCACCGGCGTGCCGGGGACCTGCTTGGCGATCAGGACAGCCTGGGTCACGTAATCGTGGTGGGCCACGCGCCGGCCGAACCCACCGCCGGGGTGGATCTTGTAGACCTCGCACTTGTCGGCCGTCAGGCCGGACGCCGTCAGGGTGGCCGCGAACGCGCCCTCGCCGTTCTGCGTCGGGACCCAGACCTCGCAGCGATCCGCCGTGTAGCGCGCCGTCGCGTTCATCGGCTCCATCGGCGCGTGGTTCTGGAACGGATAGGCGTACACCGCCTCGACCTTCTTGGCCGCGCCGCGGATGGCGGCCTTGACGTCGCCGTTCTGATTGGCCACGAAGGCCTGGTCGGCGTCGAGGGCGGCCTTCAACATCTCGGCGATCGTGGTGCTGGACACCTTGGCATTCGGGCCCTCGTCCCAGACGATCGGTAGCGCGTCGAGCGCGGTCTTGGCCTCCCACCACGTGTCAGCCACGACGGCAACCGCGGAGTCGCCGACTGGGACGACGTGCCGCACGCCCGGCATGCCCTTGACCTTGGCGGCCTCGAAGCTCTTCACCTTGCCGCCGAACACCGGGCAATCCTTGATCGCGGCGTTGAGCATCCCCGGCAGTTTCAGGTCCGTCCCGTAAACCTGCGCCCCGGTCAACTTGTCCATCGTGTCGAGGCGCTTCACCGACTTGCCGATGAGCTTCCAGTCCTTCGGGTCCTTCAGCGACACGTTCGTCGGGGGCGTGAGCTTCGCCGCGGCTTCCGCCACCTTGCCGTAGGTGGTTGTACGGCCGGAGGGCCGGTGCGTGATCACGCTGTTGGCGGCACTACACTCGGCGGTCGGCACCTTCCAGGCATCGGCCGCGGCCTGGATCAACATCGTCCGCGCCGTGGCGCCGCCTTGGCGGACGTATTC
>JBKOZA010000287.1:0-5840 GCA_046725675.1 Candidatus Methylomirabilota bacterium | reverse complement strand
GAGACCGCCGCCCGGCGGCGGGTGCCGACGGGAGTGGCCTACCGCTCCAACGCTCGAGCGAAATCGATCTTCGATCGCTATCGGACCTTCGCGGCGAGACACGGCTGGACGCCGACCCCCGAGCACTGCCACGTGCTGCGCCACGTCTACGTCGCGGAGAGCAACGCGCGGGCGCGAGCGGAAGCGGAACCACATCTCGACTACTTCTGGCACAAGCTCCTCAGCTACCATCGCGGCTCGATGAAGCTCTTCGGCCAGGCGCCCCCGGCCCGGCCCGCCGTCGTCGCCTCCGCCGAGGACCTGCCACTCTACGAGTTCGATTTCGATCTCACGCAGAAGGAGGGCCTGACGCTCGTCGGGGATCCCGATCACGTGGCCGGCGAGATCACCGCCCAGATGCGCGAGCTGGGTGCCGGGGTCCTGATGGGGCTCTTTCAGTTCGGAAGCCTGCCGCACGGGCTCGCCAAGAAGAACATCGAGCTGTTCGCCCGGACGGTCCTCCCCGAGCTGAGGCGGGCCTGACGGCTCGGAGCGGTCGAGCTCGCCCCGGCGCGGCGGCTCAGCGCCGGACGGTCAGGCCCTCGACGTCGATGTCCGGCATGCGGCCGGTCATGAGGTCGGTGACGATCCGGGCGGTCCCGCAGGCCATCGTCCAGCCCATGTGACCGTGCCCGCAATTGAAGAACAGGTTGCGATGACGGCCGAGGCCCAGGATCGGCGGACCGTCGGGGGTCATCGGTCTCAGACACGCGCGATACTCTCCCCGGTCGTAGTCGGCGGCGTCGGGGAACAGGTCGCGGGCGAGCCGCAGGATGTTGTTGAAGTCGCGCCCCGTCCAGCCCCAGTCGTATCCGGTGAACTCGGCCGTCGAGGTGAGCCGCAGCCGGTCGCCCAGGCGCGACCAGCCGACCAGCCACTGCTCGTCGACGCCGGAGATCGTCGGGGCCAGGCCGCCGGCCTTGAGCGGGAACGTCGACGAGTAGCCCTTGGCGGGATAGATGGGCAGACGTACCCCGGCCGTGCGTGCGACGATGGGGGCGCCCACGCCGAGGGCCAGCACGTAGTTGTCCGCGCTGAGCACGCCCTGATTGGTCACGACGCCGTCGAGCCGCTCACGCTCCGCGCGCAGCGCCAGCACGCGCGTGCCCAGCTTGATCGTCACCCCGTGCTTGGCCCGGCTCACCCGGGCCAGCTCCTCGACGAACACCCGGGAATCGCCGCTCGAGTCGCCGAGGTCGCGGATGGCGCCGGCGATGCGGTCCTTCACCGGCTCGAAGGCGGGCTCGAGCCGGGCCACGCCGCTGGCGTCGAGAATCTCCTGCTTCTGCCCGTGCTCGGCCAGCAGCGCCATCTTCTTGATCCCCGCTTCCAGCTCGGCCGGATCGCGGTGCAGGTAGAGCGCGCCCTTGTGGATCGCGTGGTACTCGATGCCCTCGGCTCGGACGACCTCGTCGAGCACCGACTGGCTGTACTGGCAGAGCCGGAGCTTGATCAGGGTGTTGCGGCGGGCGCGCTCGGACGTGCATTCGCGAAGGAAGCGCAGGCCCCACGCGTAGAGTCGCGGATCGGCTGTGAGCCGCACCCGGATCGCGGTCTCGGCGCCGCGCAGCGACTGCCAGAGCATGCGCGGCGCCCGTGGCGACGCCCAGGCGAAGGAGTGACCGGGCGCGATGATCCCGGCGTTGCCCGCGGTGGCCTCGAGCCCGAGACCCTCCCGCTCCTCGAGCACGGTGACCTCGTGGCCCGCCCGGGCCAGGAAGTACGCGGTCGTAACCCCCACGACGCCCCCGCCGAGGACGAGCGTCTTCATGCCAGGCCCCTCACGCGTCGAGCAGGAAGCCGTCCCGCAGGGGATCGGCCGGATCGAACAGGAACTGGCTGAAGCCCGTGAGGTAGGCCGTGCCGGTGACCTCGGGCAGGATGGCCGGGTGCGCCTCCACTCGGGTCTCGCCGGCGATGCGGCCCGTGAAATCGAGGCCGAGCAGCCCCCGGCTGACCAGCGTCGAGCCGACGGCCATGAGGCCGCGATGGTGGAAGAGCGCCATGCGCGCGCACGTGCCCGAGCCGCACGGCGCCGCGTCGACCTGGCCCGGGCCCCACACGAGCGCGTTGGGCGACACGCCGTGGGCGTCCGGGAGCTCGTGGATGAGGACGTTGTCCACGTGGGCCTTTCCGAGTCCGGGGACCTCCACGCGGAGCTGGGCATTGACCGCCTCGCGGACCGCCATCCCGCGCTGCGCGAGCCTTCGTGCGTGCTCGCGCGAGACGGCGACACCGGCGCGGCGGGCCTCGACGATGGCGAAGACGTTGCCGACGCCGACCGCGATGTCGAGCGGAAGCTCACCGACGCCCTCGACCTCGACGGTCTGATCCGCGAGCGCCACGAACGACGGCGTCCACCGGAGCGTGACCGCGCTGACCCGGTCGCCTTCCAGGCGCACGATGGTCTCGACCGCGCCCGCCTCGGTGTCCACCAGCACGCGGGTCTCGGCTCCCTGGCGCGCGACCATTCCCGTCTCGAGCGCCACGGTGGCGGCGCCGATGGTGCCCTCGCCGCACGAGACGTAGTAGCCGCCGGGATAGATGAAGAAGAGCCCGAAGTGGGCTCCGAGCGTGACCGGCTCGGTCATCACCGCGATGAGCAGGCTGCGATGGCCGCGCGGCTCGAGGCAGAGGCCGGTCCGGAGATGGTCGAGATGCTCCTGGAACCAGCGGCGCTTGTCCCCGATCGTGGCGCCGGGCAGCCAACCGAGCCCGCTCGTGACCAGGCGCATGCCGATGCCGGCCGTGTGAAAGTCGGTCGTGGCGATCACGCGATCAGAGCGCATGGACACCTCCCGGCGCTGCGGGCCATCAGACTGCGTCGACTGGACGATGTCAAGCGTCGCGGGCACCCCGGGAGATCTTCCCCTGAGTCCGTGGGGCTCACGCGCTCGGTCGCGACGCGCGGATCTCCTCCACGATCTTCTGGCCGATGTATCGGCCCAGCGCGTAGACGGTGTAGCAGGGGTTCACGCCCAGCGAGGTCGGGAAGATGGAAGAGTCGGCGACGTACAGGCCGTCCAGGTCCCACGAGCGGCCCCGCGAATCCACGACATCGCGCCGGCGATTGCTGCCAAGCGCGCAGCCACCCATGGGGTGGCCGCTCGTGATCTGGATGCGGTGCCGTCTCACCAGATCGAGCGTCAGCGCGGTCTCGATCTCACCGGGTCCGTTCAAGATCAGGGGTCGCGGGCTGTTGAAGAAGACGCGGCGGGCGCCGGCGGCGAACATGATGCGGGCGCCGGTCCGGAGGGAGTCCAGCCATGCCGGATGATCCTCCTCGGCCAGCGAATATTCGAATCCGTGGTGGGTGATGCGCCCGACCGCCCGATCCCGGAACATGACCGCCAGAGTCATGGTCTGGTTGAACCGCTTCATGAAGGCCTGGTGGTTCTCCGCCGACTCGTACGGGATGAGCTGCGCATGAGCCAGCGGATGGTTGAGCATGGCTTCGAGGGCGAAGCGGACGTGATCGCGGGCGGGATCCGCCGTCGCCTGATCGTCGACCTCGTACTTCTTCACGAAGTAGCCCATGGGCGGCGTGGCGGATGACGGGTACAAGGCCTCGTCGAAGTCGGCGCAGAAGGTGACGGTGGCGTGGGTCGAGAAGCGCTCACCGACCGCGCGCTCCGACCCCTTGAAGAACCGCAGGCGCGGCACCCCGCTCTGCATCAGGATGCGCGGAGAGCCGAACGGCCCGGCGGCCAGCACGACCCGGCGCGCTCGGATCTTCAGACGCTGCCGGTCGCGCCCGCGCCCGTCCGTCAGGGACGCCACCACGCCCATCACGCGGTGGCTCCGGCCGTCGCGACCGTCGCCGGGAAGCGCCTCGAAGAGGAGCTCGTCTACCCGGCACCTGGCCAGGACCTGCGCGCCGTGCCGCGCTGCGATGGGCAGGACCATGTTGAGCGGTGTGAGCTTGCGATTGTAGCGACAGCCCAGGTCGCAGTAGCCGCAGCCGATGCACTGGTGAGCGTTGCGCTGGGCCGGGCCGTGGTGGAGCAGACCCAGGGCCTGGACTCCCCGCCGCAGGGCGAGGTTGTTCCCCGAGATCTGTGACTCCGGCACGGGAGCGACGCGCAAGAGCTTGCGGATGGCGGCCAGGTGAGGCTCGAGATCGTCGTAGTCGAACTCGACGCCCGAGAGATTCCGCCAGTCCCGGATCACCGGCCGGGGCGGCTCGAAGGCGAGCGCGTGGTTGATCGTGGCCGAGCCGCCGACCAGCTTGCCGGTCGCGACGGCCGTGGAGACCGTGGGGATCTCCTGGCCGAAGACCTCGACGACGGAGAACTCCGTGTCCAGGATGCGGGGCCACATGAGCCGCTCGCGCTGCAGGAACTCCGTGGGCTCGACGAAGTCGCCCTTCTCGAGAATCAGCACCCGCTCGTTGGTGTTCTTCGTGAGCTCGGCGGCCACGAACGAGCCGCCCGCCCCCGACCCGACGACGATGACGTCGGTCTCGAGCACGAGCTCCTCGGTTCCCTCGATGACCCGGGCGGCTTCGAGGTCCGTTGACAGGGCGTCGTGGGCCACGACGCGCTGTCGGAGCGCCGCCACGTTGTCCGCGGTTTCCGCGGCCATGTCGAAGGAGGTGGAGTGGCCCAGGTCGGCGACGGGATCCGAGGGATCCCGCAGCCAGGGACCGGGATAGTGCATGACGTTCCAGACAACCTTCTCGTTCGTGTAGATGGGGAGGGTCCCGATGAACTTCGCCCCGTTGAAGATGGTGCGCAGCGCGGGGATGGGGCTGTCGCGCAGGAACAGGAAATAGCGGTTGGCGTCGTCGGTGCGAAAGAATCGCAGCTCCAGGGGCGCCGGCAGGCCCCAGCTCGCCGAGAAGGTCCGGGTGAACGTCGGCAGGATATTGAGGAAGTCGATCAGGAACTTCATCTCGCGAAGGAAGCGGTCGCCGTACGCCCACGCGTACTCCGCGTAGGCGGCAGCCAGGTGGTAGGTCGGATCTTCCTTGGCCAGTCGCTGCCGGACCTCGGTGTCGGGCGGGTAGAAGCCGTCGATGATCTTGGCCACGATCTTGTACTGGACGGAGGTGAAGAACGGCGCCGAATCGCCCAGCCGAAGGCGCTCGACCGCGCGCTCGATCGTGCCCTGCACTGTCCCGCACCCCAGTGGCGAGGACACCAGCAGGGCCGCGCTCGACGCCCGAGCCAGGTTGGCCAGAAACTGCCGCCGGCTCATCGCCCGCGCCGCGGCCGCGTCGAACCCCGGCACCGTCATGAAGAGCCTCCCGGCCGCGTGAACCGATGCGTGTTGACGTCTTGGCCCTCGACCGTCTGCCCCGCTCGCACGTGGCACTGCACGCAGCGGTTGCCCGGTATCGGGATGGGGAAGTGGGCGTCCCGATCCGTATGACAGCCCGTGCAGAAATTGACCCGCTGCACGGCGCCACGCCCCAGGCGATGCTCGTCGTAGTGACACGCCGCGCACAGGCGACCTCCCAGCGCGCCCGAGGAGGAATCACCCACGAAGACACGGCCGGCGGCCGTGGTCGCCGTGAATGCGTCACGGCGCAGCTCCACTCGGGCCATCCGGTCGTGATCGAGGGGCCGCTGCTGGCGGCGGGCGAAATGCCGGCTGGCGATGGTCTGCTGGTACTCGGGCAGATGACAGCCCCCGCACTTGCCGTCACGGACGGGCTGGCTGAAGTCCGGGTGGCCGCCCGGGGTGTGGCACTGGCCACACCGAATGCCCATGCTCGCGTGAAGACTCTGGACGTACTGCGCGCCGATGGGCGCGGCATGGCAGGCCTGGCAATTCTCCACGTACGGGACGGGGCCCGA
>JBKOZA010000286.1:0-1536 GCA_046725675.1 Candidatus Methylomirabilota bacterium | reverse complement strand
CTGGCCTCGCTGAAGGCGTTCTCGGTCGTCATCCTGGGTGGCCTCGGTAACCTGGCCGGCGCCACGCTGGGCGGTGTGTTGCTCGGCATCGCGGAGGAGCTGGGCGCGGGCTACGTGTCGTCCGGCTATCGCGACGCCGTCGGCTTCGCGATCATCATCCTCGTGCTGCTCTTCCGTCCCTCCGGACTCTTCGCGCGCACCGAACGGATCGGGTGAGGCGCACGCTGGGGGCGCTCGCGTCGGTGGCGCTCCTCGCGCTGCCGTTCTGGCTGACGAGCGCCTATCACCTCCACGTGGCGATCATGGCCGGGATCTTCACGATCCTCGCGCTGAGCCTCAACCTGCTGCTGGGCTACACGGGCCAGCTCTCGCTCGGCCACGCGGCGTTCTTCGGGATCGGCGCCTATACCTCGGCGCTGCTCGCGCTCCGGCTGGAGTGGCCGTTCTGGATCGGCCTGCCGGGCGCCGCGGTGGCGGCCGGCCTGGCCGGCTGGTTCATCGGCCGTCTCGCTCTCAAGGTGCGCGGCGCCTACTTCGTGCTGGTGACGATCAGCTTCGCCGGCGTGATCTCGCTGGTGAGCGTCAACTGGATGGAGCTGACGAACGGGCCGCTCGGCCTGCCGGGCGTGCCGGCGCCGGCGCTGGGCGGCTTCGTCCTCCGCGCGAAATCCGCCTACTACTACCTCGTCCTCGCGGCCGCCGCCGGCGCCTTCCTGCTCTGCCTCCGGCTGGTGCGCTCGCGGCTGGGGCGCGCGTTCGTGGCGCTGCGCGAGAACGAGCCACTGGCCGAGTCGGTCGGCATCGATCCCACCCGCACGCTGGTGCTCGCCACCGTGGCCAGCGCGGCGGTGGCCGGCGTGGCGGGCAGCCTCTACGCGCACTACACGCGCTTCGTGAGCCCCGAGGTGTTCCTGTTCAGCTACACGGTCACGATGGTCATCATGGTCGTCGCGGGCGGCAAGGGCACGCTCGCCGGTCCCGTCGTCGGTGCCGTGCTCTTCACGGTCCTGCCCGAGGCCCTGCGTGAGGCCGTCGCCTGGCAGTGGCAGATGCTGGCCTACGGCGTCCTCCTCGTGCTGCTTGTGTTCTTCCTGCCGCGCGGGATAGTCGGAGGGGGCATCTTCCTCGGAGGGGGCCCCGACGCCCCCCTCCGAAGCCTCCCTCCCGAAGGACCGCGCTGGCCAAGCAAGCGCGCGAACGATGGCACCGGGCCATCCCTTCAGGTCCAGAATCTTGCGGTCGATTTCGGGGGGGTCGTGGCGTTGGCGGATGTTTCGTTCACGGTCCGGGCAGGCACCATCACGAGCCTCATCGGGCCCAATGGCGCGGGGAAGACCACTGCGTTCAATGCCGTCACGGGGTACCTGAGGCCGCGGCGGGGGCAGGTGACGTTCGGGGAGGCGTCGTTGCTAGGGCGGCGGCCGTGCGATATCGCCCGCCGGGGAGTCGTGCGGACGTTCCAGAAGACGAGCGTGTTCCCCGCGCTGAGCGTCGTGGACAACGTGCTGACCGGGCTGCACCTGGATGGTACCGCGG
>JBKOZA010000285.1:0-5626 GCA_046725675.1 Candidatus Methylomirabilota bacterium | reverse complement strand
CCTCGGCGGCCTTGGCCTTGGGCTCGATCTCCTTCTTGTCGGCGTTCATCCGCTTTTCTTCGTCGGCGAACTTGCTGGCCAGCGCGGCGAGCTTGTCGCGCTCGGCCCCCTTCAGCGCGGACGGCTCGGCGAGCTGCATCTCGAGCACGAGCTTATTGCCGCGGTTGAGGTGCTCGCGGACCACCTTGGACTGGTAGTACGCCCACTGATTGGAGGCTTCCTGCTGAGCCAGCAGCATCTCCTTCATGGCGTTGTTGCCGCCGAGGGAGGCGATGGCCAGGACGACCGCGTAGATCGCGGTGATGAGCGCGACGCGGCGACTGAACGCCTTGTCGCGCCGCTCCTCCAGCTCTTCGGGATCGGGCAGCTCGACCTCAGCCACGAGGTGGCGTGGGTCCCCTGCGCATCTCCTCCCGCATCGCGTCGCGCCCGGCCTCGAAGGCGGTCATGAGGCGCTGGGTCTGCTCCTCGAAGAGCTCGCGGCTCTTGTCCAGCCACTCGCCGGCCCGGCCCTGCGCCTCGGTGGCGAACTCCTGCGCGCGGCGGGCGAACTCGCCACCGTGCTCGGCCAGCAGGTCGCGCGTCTCCCGCCCGGTGCGCGGGGTCAGCAGCACGGCAGCGGCCGCCCCGAGGACGCCGCCCAGGAGGAACCAGCCAAGGTAGCCCACTGTGTCGTTCTGTTCAGTTGCCATCGTTCTCTCCTCGCTCCCGTCGCAGCCGTTGCACGAACACGTCCACGCCTCGCCGAAGACCCGTGGCCAGCCCGACGATCTGGCCCACGCGCGCGAGACCCGACAGCCCGACCACGATACGCCCCAGACCGTCGGTCACCGCCTGCACGCTCTCGGTCACGTCGCCGACCCGCTTGACCTCCAGCCGCAGCTCGCGGGTGAGGTCGCGGACCTCCTCCGTCACCCCGTGCACCTGCGCAATGAGCGGCCGCAACTCCTGCTCGACGATGCCCAGGAGCGCGTCCGTCCGGCGCAGCGCGCCGCGCAGCGCCAGCACCGCCGAGACGACGGCCGCGGTGAGGGCCACCGCGCAGGCGATCAGCACCAGCTGCGACCAGGGCTGCATGGGCCCGGATTATCGCTGGAAACTGCGCTGAAAATCAATAAATCCGTTGACTTTGCGCCCGCCCGCGACGACAGTTATGCCATGTCGAGCGAGGCGCGTTTCGAGGAGCTGCGACGGCGTCACGCCCAGGCCGAGCTGGGCGGCGGCGAGGAGCGAATTCGTCGCCAGCACAAGGCCGGCAAGAAGACGGCCCGCGAGCGCCTGGAGCTGCTGCTGGATCCCGGCTCGTTCCTGGAGATCGACCGCTTCGTGATGCACCAGAGCCACGACTTCGGGATGGAGGAGCAGAAGATCCTCGGCGACGGGGTGATCACCGGCTCCGGGCGCATCCACGGCCGGCCCGTGTTCGTCTTCGCCCAGGACTTCACCGTCTTCGGCGGCTCGCTCTCGGAGGCGTACGCGCGCAAGATCTGCAAGGTGATGGACCTGGCCATGAAGACCGGGGCACCGATCATCGGGCTCAACGACTCCGGCGGCGCCCGCATCCAGGAAGGCGTGGTCTCGCTGGCCGGCTACGCCGACATCTTCTTGCGCAACACGCTGGCCTCGGGGGTCGTCCCCCAGATCTCGGCCGTCATGGGGCCGTGCGCGGGCGGGGCGGTGTACTCACCGGCCATCACCGATTTCGTGTTCATGGTCAAGAACACCTCGTACATGTTCGTGACCGGGCCGGACGTCATCCGGGCGGTGACGCACGAGGAGGTCTCGGCCGACGACCTGGGTGGGGCCACCACCCACGCCGCCACCTCTGGCGTCGCCCACTTCGCGGCCGACAGCGAGGAGGAGTGCCTCGCCCTGATCCGCGAGCTGCTGACGTTCGTGCCCTCCAACAACGTCGACGATCCGCCGCGGCGGACGACGCGCGACCCGGTCGACCGCCGGGACGACGCCCTGCAGACACTGGTGCCGGAGCAGCCGAACAAGCCATACGACATGAAGGACGTGATCCGGACCGTGCTCGACGATCACTACTTCTTCGAAGTCCACGCGGCGTTCGCGCCGAACATCGTGGTCGGCTTCGGGCGTCTGGGCGGCCGCCCCGTCGGCATCGTCGCCAACCAGCCGGCGCACCTGGCCGGCTGCCTGGACATCAACGCCTCGCTCAAGGGGGCGCGCTTCGTGCGCTTCTGCGACTGTTTCAACGTCCCGCTGGTGACCTTCGAGGACGTGCCCGGCTTCCTGCCCGGCACCGCCCAGGAGTACGGCGGCATCATCAAGCACGGCGCCAAGCTCCTCTACGCCTACTGCGAGGCGACGGTGCCCAAGCTCACCGTGATCACGCGCAAGGCGTACGGCGGGGCCTACGACGTGATGTCGTCCAAGCACATCCGCGGCGACGTCAACTTCGCGTGGCCCACGGCCGAGATCGCCGTGATGGGACCGGAGGGCGCCGTCAACATCCTCTACCGGCGCGAGGTGGACGCGGCGGCCGATCCGGCCGCCTTCCGGGAGGCAAAGATCCGCGAGTACCGGGAGAAGTTCGCCAATCCCTACATCGCCGCCGAGCGGGGCTACGTGGACGAGGTGATCGAGCCGCGCGACACCCGCGCGCGCCTCACCGCCATGCTCGAGGTGCTGAAGACCAAGCGCGACACCAATCCCCCGCGCAAGCACGGAAACATCCCGCTGTGAGGCGATCGGCATGAGCGGACCCGAGCGCAAGCGGGAGTTCACGACGTCGTGGGGGGCGCCGCGGGCCCGCGTGTACGGCCCCGCCGACGCGCCAGCCGACGGCGCCGCCACCGAGGCGCCCGGCCACTACCCGTTCACGCGCGGCGTCCACGAGGCCATGTACCGCGCGCGGCTGTGGACGATGCGGCAGTACGCCGGTTTCGGCTCGGCCGCCGAGACGAACAAGCGGTACCGCTTCCTGCTGGACCAGGGTCAGACGGGACTGTCGGTCGCCTTCGACCTGCCGACCCAGATGGGCCACGACCCCGACGCGCCGATCGCGCAGGGCGAGGTCGGCAAGGTGGGCGTGTCGATCGCGGCCCTCGAGGACATGACCGACCTGTTCGAGGGCATCCCGCTCGACCGGGTGTCGACCTCGATGACGATCAACGCCACCGCCGCCATCCTGCTCGCCCTGTACGTCGCGGTGGGCCGGCGCCAGGGGGTGTCCTCGGAGAAGCTGGCCGGCACGACCCAGAACGACATCCTCAAGGAGTACATCGCGCGGGGGACGTACATCTTCCCGCCGACGCCGTCGATGCGCCTGATCACCGACGTCTTCGCGTGGAGCCGCCAGCGCGTGCCACGCTGGAACACGATCTCGATCTCCGGCTACCACATGCGCGAGGCCGGCTGCACGGCGGTGCAGGAGGTCGCGTTCACGCTGGCCAACGCCATCGCCTACGTGCGGGCGGCCGTCGAGGCCGGGCTCGACGTCGACAGCTTCGCGCCCCAGCTGTCCTTCTTCTTCAACGCCCACAACGACCTCATCGAGGAGGTCGCCAAGTTCCGGGCGGCCCGGCGGCTGTGGGCGCGGCTCATGCGGGAACGCTTCGGCGCCCGCGACGGGCGCTCGCTGACGCTGCGCTTCCACGCCCAGACCGCCGGCAGCATGCTCACCGCCCAGCAGCCGGAGAACAACATCGTGCGGGTGACCGTGCAGGCGCTGGCCGCGGTCCTCGGCGGCTGCCAGTCGCTGCACACCAACTCCATGGACGAGGCGCTGGCCCTGCCGACCGAGCGCGCGGTGCGGATCGCGCTGCGCACCCAGCAGATCCTCGCCTTCGAGTCCGGCGTGGCCGACACCGTCGATCCCCTGGGCGGGTCGTTCGCGGTCGAACGGCTGACCCGCGACATCGAGGAGCAGGCCGAGGTCTACATCCGGGCGATCGACGAGCTCGGCGGCGCGGTGGCGGCCATCGGCTACATGCAGCGCGAGATCCAGGATGCCGCGTTCAAATGGCAGCGCGAGGTCGAGGACAAGACCCGGATCGTGGTGGGCGTCAACGAGTTCGTCACCGACGACGCGCCCCCGGCCAATCTGTTCCAGATCGATTCCGGCGTCGGCGAGGCCCTGGTCGAGCGGCTGGCCCGGCTGCGACGGGCGCGGGACGCCGGGCGGGCGGGCCGCGCGCTCGACGCCCTGGAGGCAGGCGCGCGCGGGCGGGACAACCTCATGCCGCTGCTGATCGACGCGGTGGAGGCGGCGGCGACCCTCGGCGAGATCTGCGAGCGCTTGCGCGCCGTCTTCGGCGTCCACCAGCCGTCGGTGACGTTTTGAGGCGGCCCCGCCGGCTGGCCCTTCTGCTCCTCGTCGCCGTGGTGATCGCGGCGTGGCCGGCCCGCGCCGGCGTCGCCGACCGGGTGGCCGCCACGTTCGCGCTGATGGCCGCCGACTTCGCCAAGGCGTTCCAGCCGATCGAGGCCCTCGTCGTCTCGCTCGAGGGGGTCGAGATCTTCCTCGACGTCAACGAGGCCAGCGGCGCCCAGGTCGGGCAGGAGTACACCGTCTTCCGCAAGGGCGAGATGTTCAGCCACCCACTGACCGGCCGCCCGCTCGGCCGCTACGAGGAGGTCCTCGGTCACGCGCAGCTCGTGCGGGTGTATCCGAACTTCGCGGCCGCCGTCTACCTGCCGCTGCCCGACACGCCCCGGCCCCGGGCGGCCGACGGCGTGCGGATCACCCGGGCCCGCGTCCGGGTGGCCATCACCCCGGTGTTCGACCTCACCACGAGCCGCGCCGACCTGCGCCGGGTGCCGTTCATGCTGGCGGCGGCGCTGGAGGGGTCGAAGCGATTCCAGGTCGTCGATCCGCTGGCGGTGAGCGACATGTTCGCCAGCGGCAGCCTGCGCGTCGAGGAGATGCTGGCCCGGCCCGAGCGCTCGGTGAGGGCCGCTCGCAACCTGGAAGTGGCCGGGTGGATCGTGCCCATGCTGCTGGAGAGCCGCGGCGTGCAGTACCTCGACGTGACGTACATCTCCGCCATCACCGGCACCGCGCTGGTCTCCCGGCGCCTCCCGCTGGTCACCGCCAGCGACGCCGAGGAGCAGCGGTTCCCCTGGGAGCCGCGTCGCGAGGACTGATGCGGCGGCAGGCCACCGGGTCGACCCCAGCGAGCGGGTGCGCTCTGAAGGGGTGTGCTATGGTAGTCGCCGCATGAGGGGCAGGTATCTCACCGGTCTGCTCGCCATTCTCCTCGCGGTGTCCGGGTGCAGCAGCGTTCGCCAACTCTTCGGCATCGTGAGTCCGGGGGAGCCGACCATCAACCTCAAGTCGGCCGAGACGCGGTGGCTTCTGATCAAGAACCCCCGCTTTGGCGACGTGCGCAGCGAGCCCGAGTACATCTGGGTCGAGGAGGACAAGACGCCGACCACGATCACGACGCTGGTTCGCGGTCAGGGCGCCATCATCGCGCCCCCGGAGATCGTCGCGAAATACGGTCCGCCACCCGGCGGCGGCAAGATCAGCCCGCGCCAGGGCGTTCCGTACCAGACGAACACGCCCGACGCGCGGGCACCCGTCAGCGCGACGACCGCGACGCCGCCCGCCGCGTCGCGAGCGGGGTCCACCGCACCCGTCGCGTCTGCCGCGACGCCG
>JBKOZA010000284.1:0-1604 GCA_046725675.1 Candidatus Methylomirabilota bacterium | reverse complement strand
CACCTTGCCGGTCATGCAGCCGCCGCCTCCGCAGGAGGCCTGGCAGGGCGTGTTGACGCGCGGCAGCCGGCTGCGCAGCTCCTGGTAGGTCGAGAACTCGTACAGCAGGCAGCACTTGAGCCGGCCGCAGTTGCCGAGCAGACGGCTGTCGGTGAGCGGCATGTCCTGCGTCTTGGCCATCTTCACGGAGATCGGCTCGAATTTCTTGAGGTGCGACGAGCAGCAGAGCTGACGTCCGCAGGGGCCGATGCCGTCCATCACGCGCGTGGTGTCGCGGGCGCCGATCTGGCGCATCTCGATACGAGCGCGGAACTCGCGGGCGAGGTCGCGCACCAGGTCCCGGAAGTCGATCCGGTCCTCGGCGTTGAAGTACACGCTCACCCGGCGCTCGGCCCCGTGCATCTCGACGTCGACGACCTTCAGCGTCATGGCGCGGGCGTGGGCCAGGCGCTGGGCGGTCGCAATCGCGCGCTCCTCGCGCCGGCGGCGATCACGGTACTCGCGCTCCTCGCCCTCGGTGGCGGCGCGCACGACCCGGCGGTACAGGCGATCGCGCTTGAAGTCCGGCAATGGGCGCCGGGGCCGCCGCACCTCGCCGAGGACGGTGCCGGTGGCGGTCTCGACCACGACGATCTCGCCCACCGACGGCGCCACGTCCTCCACGAGCTTGTAATCCTCGGCTTGCGCGGTTTCGCGCAGGCGGATGCCGATCAGCCACTCCTCCCGGATGTCGTCCATTGTGTCCTCAGGCGGCTCGCGCCAGCAGGCGGCCGACCACGGCCTCCACGGCGAGCCGCGGGGTGACGTTGTTGACGAGGGTCTCACGAGCATGACGACACGCCTCGATCATCGCCAGCAGGCTGTCGTCGGTCCACTGCGACGCCTCGGCGGCCAGCGGGGCGGCCCGCTCGGCATCGCTCAGGAGCCCGGGCGGCGCGCCGGCCCGGGCCAGCAACAGGTCGCGACAGAGTAGCCAGCAGCCGTCCACCAGCATCTCGGCCTTCTCGCGATCGACGCGGTCGGTGCGGCGGAACAGGCCCGGATAGCCCTCCGCCCGCGCTGCCTCCAGCAGCGCGAGCGCCTCGCCCACGGCGGCGGCGGTCCGGCCGGCGTCCCGGAGCTGGAAGCGTACGATCTGGCAGCGCGAGAGCACCGTGGCCGGCACCGCGCGCACGCCGGGCAGCACCAGGATCACGACCGTCCCCGGCGGCGGCTCTTCCAGGAATTTCAGGAACGCCTGCGGCGTCTCGCCCGTCATGCGCTCGGCCTCGTCCAGGATGAAGACGCGCCGGCCGCCCAGCACCGGGCGCAAGGCGGCCTGCCGCTCGAGCTCGCGGATGGCGCCGATGCGGATGGTGCGCGCTCCCCGGGGGTTGCTCTCCGGCGGCGTGGGTGTGATCACGTGCAGGTCGGGATGGCTCGAGGTCGGTCTCCCCATCAGCTCGTCGGCGAAGGCCCGGGCGGTGGTCATGCGGCCCGACCCGGGCGGCCCCACGAACGCGTAGGCGTGCGCCACGCGG
This sequence comes from Candidatus Methylomirabilota bacterium, assembly GCA_046725675.1. Taxonomy (GTDB): domain Bacteria; phylum Methylomirabilota; class Methylomirabilia; order Rokubacteriales; family CSP1-6; genus AR5. The sequence continues at coordinate 84 of JBKOZA010000284.1, read as the reverse complement.
CCGCCCGCCAGGGCCCGGCGCAGCAGCGCGACCGCGCGCGGTTGATCGCGGATCGCCTCAAGCCCCACGCAGGAACTCCCCCAC
>JBKOZA010000283.1:0-8444 GCA_046725675.1 Candidatus Methylomirabilota bacterium | reverse complement strand
TACCTGGGACGACTACCGCTCGGACGGGTGCTCTGGGTGCTGGTGGGGTCGGCTCTAGTAGGCCTTGCCGCTCGGCGGCTCGACACCGTCGCGTGGCCGCCGTCCCACCGGCGGGCCGCGATGATCGTCCTCCTCACCGCCTTGGCGGCCGTGTACGTCGCCGTCAACGTCTACTCCCTCGAGGAGCGGCTCCTCGAGAATCTCCGGCCCTTCGCGCCGCCGCGCGTCCCCCTGCCGCCGGGTCTCTTCGTCCTCACGGCGATCGCGACGGCGATCCTGCCCCTCCTGGTCCTGGTGTGGGCTCTGAGATCACGGCGCACGTGGCTCCTCGACGCCGGGATCGTGCTGCTCGCCCTTTCACTCGTCACGCTGCGGTACTACGTGCACGTCGCGCCGCTCTGGGTGGTGCTGACCGTCGCCGGGGCGGGGCTCGTCGGCCTGGCGCTCGTCGTCGAGCGGACCCTCCGGCGAGCCCCGGGGGGCGAGCGCGCCGGCTTCACGGCGGATGTCCTCTTCTCGGACGAGCGACGACAGCACATTCTCCAGACGCTTCCGGTCGTCGCCGCCTTCACGCCGGCGGCCTCCGCGGCCGCCGGCGAGGAGAAGGGCTTTGCCGGCCGCGGAGGCGCGTTTGGCGGCGGCGGCGCTTCCGACAAGTACTGACGCGGCCCCCCGCTGTGGTGCCCGGTGCCGTCGTCAGCGGCGCTCCAGGCGCATGCGAATGCCGGGTTCCGGGCGGAGGGTGATGTACGGCACCGGGACCACCCGCTGGCCTGGCACCAGCGTGAGGCGGAAGCGCTGGGCGATCGCCGCCAGGATCAGGACCGCTTCCATCGTGGCGAACGTGTTGCCGATGCACTGACGAGGGCCGCCGCCGAAGGGAAAGTAGGCGAAGCGGGGGAGGTGGCGGGCGGCGTCGGCCCAGCGCTCGGGGCGGAACGTCTCGGGCTCGTCGAACCAGCGGGCGTCCCGATGCACCACCCAGGTCGGCATGAGCACGATGTCGTGGGCGGCGATCGGATGTCCGGCGACCTCGGTCGGTCGCGTCGCCTGTCGGGCGATCCCGTAGGCCGGCGGGTAGAGCCGCATGGACTCCGTCACGACCATCTCGGCGTAGCGCAGCGCCGGCAGATCGGTCACCGCGGGCGGGCGTCCGCCCAGGGCCACGCGCAACGTGTCGGCGAGCCGCGCGTCCACTTCAGGGTGCTGGGCGAGGAGATACCAGGTCCACGACAGGGCCACGGCAGTGGTCTCGTGGCCGGCCAGGAAGAGCGTCATCACCTCGTCACGCACCTGACGGTCGGTCATCCGGCTGCCGTCGTCGGCGTCCTGCGCCTGCAGGAGGATCGAGAGCAGGTCACCGCGGTCCTCCGGGCTTCGCCGCCGGTCGGCGATCATGCGGTAGACGACGGTGTCGAGCCGACGGATCGCCCGGCGCACTCGCACGTTGGCCGGTGTCGGGACCCACCGGGGTAGGAGCTGGAGCAGACTGCCGAGGCGCTCGCCGAAGTATTGCATCACGATCTGCGATGCGTCGCCGACGGCGCGGGCCTCGTCCGAGACGTCGGCGTCGAAGAGGGTCTTGGCGACGATCGCGCGGGTGAGGGCGATCATCTCCTCGTGGACGTCGAGGACGGCGCCGTCGTGCCAGCCGGCCGCTCGGCGCTCCGCGTGGGCGGCCATGATCTCGCCGTAGGCCGCGACGCGCTGGCGGTGGAACGCCGGCTGCATGAGTCGTCGCTGGCGCAGCCAGAAATCCCCGTCGGAGACGAACAGCCCGTCCCCCAGGAGTCGTCGCAGCAGGAGCGTGCCCGGACTCCTCGTGAAGTCGCGATTCCGGGCGACCAGCACCTCCTCGATGGCGTCCGGGTGGTAGATCAACAGGCCGCGCCTCGGCCCCAGGCGCACCGGCACGACGTCGCCGTACTCGCGCGCGCACCGATCGTAGAAACCGAGCTGGTCGCGATTGAAGTCGCGGAGATTTCCGAAGAGCCCGCGGCCCCGGGGCCCCCGGGGAGATGCGGCGCCCCCTGCAGCAGGGCTCGACGCCATGACTGCACGCTCCTTTGCCCGAGGCCCGGCCGGGCGCGTGCGCGATCGTCACCGCACCGACCGGCCCGACGCCGCGCGATTGTAGCGCGTTAGGCTGCGCGCACACCCGCTTCAAGGAGTTCCTCTCGAAAGCACAGTCCGCGCGGCGTCGCCGGCTGACAACGGCTGCCAGTGTTCGGGACAGGCTGTCATCCGCCACGCCGCGAGCGAGGTCGGCCTCGTGATTCGTCAAGGGTTTGGGGGCGTGGCATCGCCTGTGCTCTATAGTCAGAGCAACCGTTGACGAGGGAGGACACCATGAGGAAATTGACGATGCTGGTCCTGACGCTGGTCGCGTTGCTCGTGGGATTCACGGCCTGTGCGAAGTACCCCGTGATGGTCAACGCGTCTGCTCCGTCGCCCACCGCCGCCACCCAGACGCCGGCTCGCTGAAATTCGCCACGCGGCGCGGCGCCACGCCCTCGGATGGGCGGGGCGCCGCGGCGCGTCCGCGGGCACGCATCAATTCGGCCGCGCCGCCATCGTCGCTGATCGCCGCTAACCCCTTCTGCGCTCCCGCCGTGTTCGACTCCGTGGATTGACTTCGCCCGGGCACGCTCCTACGATTCGGCCGCTGTCGCGTCAGCGCCAACCGACGAACGGGAGGTGAGAACCGACGACGTCGCCCCGGAGCCGCCAGTGAATTCCCAGATAGACCCTTTCGGAGGACACCCATGAACGTGCGACCGATCGCAATGCGGGTCCTGATCACCTTCCTCGTGCTCGCCGCCGCCGCCGGTTGGCTGAGTGGACCGCGCGCCGGCAACGCCCAGACCAACGTGGGAGCCGCGATGGCGGCCGCCATGAAGGACGCCGAGGTCGTCGACCTCACCGTGCTCATCTCCGAGCAGCTCCCGGCGCACTGGCCGACCCACGCGCCCTTCCAGCGCTGGACGTTCAACTGGTTCAAGCCCGTCAAGGGTGCCTACAGCGACAACCTCGCCCAGAGCGTGTTCCCGTACTACGGGCAGCGCTACGTCATCGACGAGCACACCGGGACCCAGCTCGACTGTCCCGCGCACTTCATCCCGCCCGAGGGCAGCGGCATGCCCTTCGCCGGCCCCATGGGCAAGATGACGTGCGACAAGGTCGCCCCGTCGCAGTGGATGGGGCCCGCCGTCGTCATCGACGTCCGTCCCATCCTGGACCAGGCTCCCAACGGCAAGAGCCCGATCATCACGCCGCAGATGGTCCGCGACTGGGAGGCCAAGAACGGCGCGCTGAAGCAGGGCGAGATCGTGCTCTTCCACTCCAGCTACTCGGACAAGTACTACAAGCCCTTCCCCGAGGGGAACCGGCTCGCCTTCGATCCGCTCATCCTGCAGAACAAGCCGGGCTGGCCGGCGCCCGGCCCCGAGACCATGGAGTACCTCAACTCGAAGGGAATCAAGCACGTCGGCTCGGACGGCCCGAGCATGGGTCCCGTCGAGGCCGGGCAGGGCACGCACGTGGCGGGCCTGAAGTACGGCATGACGTGGGACGAGCTGCTGACGAACCTCGGCAAGCTCCCCGCGCGCGGCGCCTTCTACATCGCCTTGCCGACCAAGATCGTCGACGGCAGCGGAGCCACCACCCGCGCGGTCGGCATCAAGACCCGCGGGCAGAAGGGGATCGGCGAGTAAGCCGCTCGTGTCGTGGCTCGCCCGGGGGCAGGACGGCGTGACGATCTTCCTCGGCGTCATCGTCGAGGCGACGCCGTTCCTGCTCCTGGGCGTGCTGGTGTCGCAAGCCCTCGCCCTCGGCTTGACGGGCAACGGTGTGCCGCGCTGGCTGCCGCGCCGGCGTCTCGCCTCCCTGGTGTCGATGGCCGGGCTCGGCATGCTGTTCCCGGTCTGCGAGTGCGGCAACGTCCCGGTCGCTCGCCGACTCCTCGGTCGCGGTGTTCCGGCCGCGGCGGCCATGGTGTTCCTGCTGTCGGCGCCGGCCCTCAACCCCGTCGTGGCGCTGTCGACCTACGCCGCGTTCCGGGAGCAGCCCGCCATCGTCGGATACCGCCTCGGGCTGACGTTCGCGGTGGCGCTCGCCGTCGGCCTGCTCCTGAGCGTTCACCCTCGACCCGAAACGCTCGTGCGCGCCGGCTCCGCCCCGTTCGCGCACGACTCGACGGTCGCCGGCCCGTCGCGGCGGGTGCGCGCCTTCGCGCGCGGCGCGCTCGACGAATTCGCGGAGATGGGCGCGGTCCTGGTCGCCGGCGCCGCGCTGGCCGCGGTCACCCAGATGGTGGTGCCGCGCGCCACGCTGCTCGGTATCGGGCAGGGGCCGGCGACCTCGGTCGCCGTCATGATGCTCCTCGCGGTCGTGCTCTCGATCTGCTCGACGGTGGACGCGTTCGTCGCCCTCGCGTACGCCGGGACGTTCAGCGACGGCTCGCTGGTGGCATTCCTCGTCTTCGGTCCGATGATCGACCTCAAGAGCGTGCTCCTGATGCTCCGGGTCTTCAGCGTCAAGACCGTGGCGCTGGTGGTGGCGGTGACGGCCGAGGCCGTGTTTCTCCTGGGGCTGCTCCTGAACTACGGGGTGGGATGATGAGGTCGGCCGCCGTCCTCGCCTGCGGCTACGGCGCGTACCTCCTCTACGCGTTCGCGACGGGCGCCCTGTACTTCTACCTTCACCCCGTGTACATCGTTCCCTGCGCGATCACCGGCGTCGTCCTGATCGCGCTCGCCGGGCTCGCCGCTGGCCGGGGTGGCCAGCGCGTCCCCGGCGCGGCGGCGGCCATGCTCGCACTGCCGCTGGCGCTCGGCTTCTTGTTGCCGCCGCAGCCGCTGAGTCCGGCGACGGCGGCGCAGCGTGGCGTCCAGCCGCTCGCGCTCGGCCGCGGTGAGCGCCCGGTGGCGTTCGAGCCCCTGGCCAGGCCGGAGACGTACACGATCAAGGACTGGATCAAGGCGTTCGCCATCGACCCGGAGCCCGCCCGTCACGCCGGCAAGCCGGTGCGCGTGACGGGGTTCGTGCACCACGACGACACCCTGCCACCGGGCTGGTTTCTCGTCGCGCGCTTCGTGGTCCAGTGCTGTGCCGTCGATGCGCAGCCGGTCGGACTCCCCGTTCGCGCGCCGACGCCGCCCGCCGGCGGCCGCTGGATCACGGTCGAGGGGACGTGGGACGTCGCCGACGTCGACGGCGCTCGACGCGCGGTCGTCTCGGCCACCGTCGTCATCCCGACGGTTCGACCGGACCAGCCGTACCTCTACTGACGAGCCGGCGGTGCGGCGGTTCGACGCGCTGGCAGCCCTCGTCGTGCTCGCTCTGGCGGTCGCGATCGTGGCCGCGCTGGTGGTCGGCCAGCCGCGCGCTCTTCACGCGGTCGACCTCAGCCCGGCCACCGGCGCCGCGGAGGTGGCGCTGACGACACAGGTGATCGTGACCTTCAACCGCCCGCTCCACCCCGCGGCGCCGACCGGCGCGATCGTGTTGTCGCCGCCCGTCGACGGCCTCGTCAGCGTGGCCGGCCGGCGCGCCGCTTTCACCCCCCGCCATCGCCTGCGCGCCGACACCGCATACACCGTCACCGTGAATGGCGGGATCCGCGACAGCGGCGGGCGGCCGCTCGCCGATCCCCTGGTCTCCACGTTCCGCACGCGCCGGCTGGCCGTGCTCGGCCGCGCGCGCGGGCGCGGTCTCGTCCGCCTGAATCTTGCCGGCGACGCCGTCGAGCAGGTCGGCGGGACGATCGGCGCCTTCGCGGTGGCGCCGAGCGGGGCGATCGCCTCGATCGACCTCGCGCGCCACGCGCTCGTGGTGCGCCGGCCGCGTTCCGCGGCCCTCGACCTGCCGCTTCCCGCCGGTCTCACCGCCGAGGCCCTCGAGTGGACGTCGGAAGAGAACGCCCTGCTCTTTCTCGGCTCCCGCGGCGGCGGGAGCGGAAGCCCGTTCGTCGTGCGGCTGGATGCCACGCCATCGATTCGTCGCCTGGGAGACGCCGACGAGAGCGTGCCCCTTCCGGGAACGCTCGTGACCGAGCGGCTGAAGCGCTCGCTGGTCGAGGTCGTCTACGGCCAGGACTCCTACGCCGTGGCGAGCGGCGGCGCCATCGTCAGGGGGGCGACGTGGGACTTTGCCCTCGTCGATCTGGACGGCCGGCGGCGCGCCACCCTCGGGCCCTTCCTCGCGGTCGGCGACGCCTCGCCGCGGGGCGAGGGCGTCCTCGTCGTCGACGTCGATGCGGCCGACCCCGCGCTCCGCCGTGTCGTCTTCCTGTACGGCCGCGAGGGCCAGCTGCGGGCGCTCTCGGCTCCGGGCCGGGATACGCACTCCCCCCGGTTCTCGCACTCGGGTGACCAGGTCGTCGTCGTCGCCGCGGCGGCGGTCGGCGACCCTCCGCGTCGCCGCCGCTACGGGCTCACGGTGATCGAGGTCGCGACGGCGGGCGGTCGCGTCGTCACCGTGCCGCCCGACGGGTGGGCCGACGCCGAGCCGCGGTGGTCACCCGACGACGCCTGGCTGATGTTCCGCCGGACGCCGCTCGACGGAACCGGACCCTCGGAGGTCTGGATCGTGGCGGCCGCGGGCGGCGAGCCACGACGACTCGCCGCCGACGTCGACGCGGCGCGCTGGATCCCGTGACGTCCTACCCGACGTGCACCGGCGCGGCGAGTTCGTACGCCCGCTGCTCGAGGTTCCGGTCGATCTGGGCGGTGTCGTCGAAGGCGCCGTCGAGCAGGCCCCAGCTCGCCATCCAGTCCCACGCCCAGCGCGCTTCGCTCTCCGGGATGGGACCCGGCTCCTTCACCTGGATCCGACCCAGGTTGAAGTCGTCGGGACTCAGTGCCTCCACCGCGGGATGGCCGGCCCAGTCGCGGATGAAGTAGGAGACGTACCGTCGCTTGTCGGCGTTGATGCGGTGGACCGCCCTGGTGAGGGCCCGCAAGAGCGCGGCGTACGCCTCGGGGCTGACCTCGCGGGTGGCGACCCACGTCCCGTGAAAGAACGTGGTCGAGACCAGGCGACAGCCGGCCTTCTCGGCCACGGTGATCCACGGCTCCTGCAGGACGGTGGCCGCGAAGTCGCCTCGCATCAGCCCGGCGAACCGCTCGGCAGGACTGGTCGCCGCGGCGCACGTGGTGACGGCCTCGCGCGGCATCGCGCCCTCCAGCATCTGCAAGCCGGCGTAGGCGGTGCCGTTTCCGTAGTCCAGGGCCACGACCTTGTGGGCAAGCTCTTGTGGGGCGAACACCGACGAGGTCGGCGGGACGACCAGGGCGCCACACACGATGGTGGCGCGGCGTCCGACCTGACGCGCGCCGACGGGACTTTCCGCCACCCGGCGGTTATTCCCGCACTCTCAGGCCTGGAACATCTGCGATGCACCGCGCGCCTGGAGCTTGCCCTGATTCGTGGTGGGCCGCGCGGGCGAGCCCTCGGCGGCGGAACGGATCTCGTCCGGCGGCAGCGCGACGATCCGGAGATCGAGGCCTTCCGCCGCGAAGAGCCCCTCGTCCCGCGCGACCAGGACATCGAGACCCATGAACGCCATCACCCGTTCGATCGTCAATGTCATGGCCATGGTCGTCCTCCAGGGATCGAGGTTGAGCGGGTCGCGGCGCCGCGCTGCCCCGGCACCGTCGCGGCCAACTGTAGTCCTCGAACCTATGCCCGTCAACGAGGCGGCCGCGGTTCGCCGTCGGCTTTTGGGCTCCGCGAGAAGTCCTGTTGACCAGGGCCAGCGTGGTGGGTAGGCTCCCGAGCATGCGTTGCCCAGCATGCGGGCAGGCCGCCGCGCCTGGGGCGAGCTTCTGCGTCTCCTGCGGGGAAGCCCTCGCGTCGTGCTGTCCGGGGTGTGACGCGGTGTTGCCGCCGGAGGCCCGGTTCTGCCCTGGCTGCGGGACTCGCATTGCGCCGCGGGATGCCGACAGGGAGCCGGTGTCGCCGCCGCCTTCCAGGCCGGCGGCGCCCCCGCTCTCCAGGCTGGCGTCGCCACCGCCGCGATCCAGACCCGCGATGCGCTCCCCCGACCCCGCGGAGGATCTCGAGCTCGAGGAGGCGATCGAGCGGATTCGCCGGCGTGAGCGGCGCCGCCGCAAGCAGCGGCGCCGCCTCGCTGCCGTGGCCATCGTCGTCATGATGCTCGTGCTCGTGGCCGGAGCTTGGCTCGTCTTCTGGGGACAGCTGCCAACCTGGTCTCTCCGCATGGCTCAGCCGACGTCGGCATCGAGCGTGGGCGCCACCCCGTCACCGCCCGAGCCCGAGGCGCACAACGAGGCACAGAGCCCTCCGGCCGCGTCCGAGCCCGCGACGCTGCGCGACGCGCCCAACGTCGGCGCGGCCGCCGGACCGCCGGAGCCTGCGGCGGTGCCGGCGCCGGCGGTCGTGCGCGAACTGCCCCCCCGTCCACCTGCAGCACGGCAGGAAGC
>JBKOZA010000282.1:0-3950 GCA_046725675.1 Candidatus Methylomirabilota bacterium | reverse complement strand
ACCTCGATCTCGACCATGAGGTCGGGGTGGGCGAGCTTGCTCACCTCGATGGTCGTGCTGGTCGGCATGGCGCCGAAGTATTCCATCCGCACGTCCGTGTGCTTGAAGAACTCCTCGATGTTCGTCACGTAGGTGTTGGTCTTGACGATGTCGGCGAGCGTGGCGCCGGCCGCCGCCAGCGCGGCCTTGATGTTCTCGCCGGTCTGGCGGATCTGCGCGCGCATGTCGCCCTTGCCGACGACGTTGCCGCCGGCGTCACGGGCGAGCTGGCCCGACACGAAGATCGTCTTCTTGGCCTCGACGACGACGACGTGCGAGTAGAGCACGTGGCCGCCGACCACCCGCTTGGCCAAGGCGTCCGGCTGGATGTTCTGTCGCTTCATGGAGTCCTCCTCGCGTCGCGTTGACGGAGCGCGCGCCATACGCGCTCCGGGGTGAGCGGCAGGTCGCGGAAGCGGAGGCCGGTGAGGCGGGCGAGGGCGTCGCCCACCGCCGGGCTCACCGGCACCAGGCTCCCCTCGCCGGCCCCCTTGGCGCCGAACGGCCCGGGGCCGTCGGCGTTCTCGACGAATCGGCAGCGCAGGCGGCGCGGGGCGTCGTCGGCGCGCGGCACGCGGTAGTCGAGCAGGCTGCCGTTGAGCAGCTGGCCGCCGTCGTAGACCATCTCCTCGAGCAGCGTGTGGCCGAGCCCCTGCATCACGGCCCCGGCGTCCTGGGTCTCGCATGACAGCGGGTTGATGCACCGGCCGACGTCGGCGACGGAGACGTAGTCCTCGACGACGACGGCGCCGGTCTCGGCGTCCAGGGTCACCTCGGCGGCGCCGGCCGCCATCTCCCAGAACGGCGTGCTGCCGCCCAGGGGCGCCGCGCTCGGTCCCGGCGCCACCACGCCGCGGCCGATCAGCTCGCCGCCGGCCATGCCGAAGTGCGCGCGCAGCAGCGCCGCGTACCCGAGGCGGCGCTCGCCGTGGACGACGCTGCCCTCGTCGACCCTCAGCTCGGCGGCGGGCGCGTCGAGGATGCGGGCGGCGATGCGGAGGAGCTGCCCGGCCACGTCACCGGCCGCCTCCTGCACGGCCCGGCCGACCATCGTGGTCGAGCGGCTGGAGCTGGTCGTCTGGTCGTACGGCGTGACGCTGGTGTCGGGCAGCAGCACGGCCACGCGCTCGAGCGGCACCGCCAGCACCTCGGCAGCGATCTGCGCCATGACCGTGCGGGCGCCCTGGCCCAGCTCGACCGTGCTGGCCAGCACCGTCACGCTGGCGTCCGCGTGCAGTCGCACGATCGCCTCGGAGACCGACGGCGCGATGCTGGCCTTGAGCATCATCGCCACCCCGCGCGCGCGATCGGCGGCCGCGGCTTGCGTCCAGCCGATCGCCTCGGCCGCGCGCGACAGGCTCTCCTCGAACTTGCCGTCGATCGGCGTGTCGCCCGGCGCGAACTCCTCGCCGTGGCCGAGCAGGTTCTGGCGTCGCAGCTCGACGGGGTCGCGGTCCAGCCGGCGCGCCGCCTCGTCCATCAGCGACTCCACCGCCCACGCCAGCTGCGGCACGCCGAAGCCCCGGAACGCGCCGCCCGGCGTCGTGTTCGTGTAGACCGCCGCGCTGGCCAGTCGCACGTGGGCGACGCGGTAGGGCCCGGTGGCCGTGTACGTTCCCTTCTGGATGATCCGGGGGCCGATGTCGGCATAGGCGCCCACGTCGAAATCGGCCTGGCAGTCGACCGCCACCAGGGTGCCGTCGCGCCGGAAGCCCAGGCTCACCGATACGCGGGCGTCGCAACGACGCACCGTGCGGAACGCATCCTCCGCCGAGATCGCCAGCCGCACCGGTCGCGCGGCCACCCGCGCCACGACCGCGGCGATCGGCTCCAGCTTCGCGTACGTTTTGCTGCCGAAGCCTCCGCCCACGAGCGGCACGACGACCCGCACGTGACCCAGCGGCGCGTCGAACATCCTGGCCAGCTCGACCCGGACCGAGAACGGGTTCTGGGTGGACGCCCACACGGTGAGGCCACCGTCCCCGTCCCAGGTCGCCACGGCGGCGTGCGGCTCCATGGCGACGTGCTGCACGCGAGGGAACGTGAACGTGTCCTCGACTACCAGATCGCCCTCGGCGAGCGCGCGCTCGACGTCGCCGCGCGCGTAGGCGAACTGGTGGCACACGTTGGTGCCGGGCTTCGGGCGCAGGCTCGCGAGATCGGCGAAGTGCCCGGATATGGGTTCGGCCGTGTGCACGAGCGGCGCGCCCGGGGCGAGCGCCTCCTCGAGCGTCGTCACCGCGGGCAGCTCCTCCCAGTCAATCTCGACCAGCTCGAGCGCCCGGGCGGCCGTCGCGGCATCCACCGCGGCCACCGCGACGACGGGCTCGCCCTCGTAGCGGACGACGTCGATCGCGAGCACCGGCCGGTCGCGGAAGGCCGGGCCGTAGTAGGGATCGCACCACGTGAGGTCCGCGCCGGTGAGCACGGCGACGACGCCGTCGATCTCCGCCGCCCGGGTCGTGTCGATCCGCACGATACGCGCGTGGGCGTACGGCGAGCGGAGGAGCTGGACGTGAGCCATCCCGGGCAGCTCGAGGTCCGTCACGTAGCGCGCGCGGCCCGTGACCTTGTCGAGGGCGTCCGCGCGAGGCACCGAGCGCCCCACCACCCGCAGCGAGCCCGCCGCGCTGGTCGGCGGGTCGGCCGGCACCGTCCCCACGATCGCCTCGACGATCGCCTGGTAGCCCGTGCAGCGGCACAGGCTGCCGCGCAGGGCGTGCAGCACCGACTCGCGCGTCGGCGACGGCTGCTCGGCGATCAGGCTGTGCGCGGTCATGAGCATGCCGGCGGTACAGAAGCCGCACTGCACGGCGCCGCGCTCGACGAAGGCGCGCTGCATCGGCGTCAGGTCCCCGTCGGGCGCCAGGCCCTCGACGGTCTGCACCTCGCGCCCGTCGGTCTCCACGGCCAGATATGTGCACGCGCTCACCGCGTCGCCGTCGACCAGTACCGTGCAGGCGCCGCACACCTGGCTGTCGCACGACCGCTTGGCGCCCTTGAGCCCCAGGCGATCTCGCAGCACGTCGAGAAGCAGGGACTCGGCCGGCAACGCGAGCGCTACCGCCCGCCCGTTGACGCGCAGACGGACGTCAAACGACGACGGCATGGGGATAACGGACGTCGAGCGGCTGTCCCTTGGCGCGGGCGAGCACGACCCCCAGCGCGCGGCGCGTGAAGACCCGCGTGAGCTCGCGCTTGTAGTCCCCGCTGCCGTGGAGGTCGCTCACCGGATCGACGGCAGCGGCGGCCAGAGCGCCGCAGTCGTCCAGGGCCTCGCCCAGGGTCGTGAGCCGGTGGCCGACCAGCGCGCGCTCGGCCTCGGGGACGCGGTGGGGCCGGGAGCTGACGCAGCCGACGGCCAGGCGCGCCGTGACGACCCGGTCGGCCTCATCGAGCGTCACGGCCAGCGCCAGGCCGAGCGTCGGCCGCTCGTGCAGACCGAACTTGACGTACACGCCCACGGTACGTGGCAGCCACGCGCGCAGCCGCACGCCGGCCAGGATCTCGTCGGGCCGGCGCGCCGTCTCGTAGGGGCCGCGCACGAATTCGGCCAGCGGCAGCTCACGGGCCCCGGTCGCGGTGACCAGGCGCACGGTAGCGTCGAAGAGCAGGAACAGCGTGGCCAGGTCACTGTGCGGGTCGGCGAAGGCGAGGTTGCCACCGACGGTTCCCACGTTGCGGACGCGCACGTTGGCCACGTGGTTGGCGACGCCGGCCACCAGCGGCCAGCGCGCCCGCACGAGCGCTGACCGCTCGAGTGCCCGGTGGGTGACGGTGGCGCCGATCGCCAGCGTCCCGTCGGTCGCCACGAGTCCGCCGAGGTCGGGAATGCGCTTGACGTCGATCACGTGGGCGGGTCGCACCAGGCCCGCCTTCATGAGCAGCAACAGCTCGGTGCCGCCCGCGTA
>JBKOZA010000281.1:0-6118 GCA_046725675.1 Candidatus Methylomirabilota bacterium | reverse complement strand
CACCGGTGTTGCTGGACCACGCTCTGGCCGACGGTACTGGCGACGCTGGGCCGCCCCGTCCCCGCCCCTCGTGACTGAGGCGGGGCGATGACGGGTCAGAACGGAATGCGGAGCCCGACGGTGACGGTGTGGCTGCTCCGGTCGCGGTAGGCGACCAGCTCGCGGAAGTTCAGAAACGGTTGCAGGCCGTTCGGTAGCACCATCGACACGCCCACCCCGAGGTTGACGTAGTCGCGGTCGGATGGATCCGTCTGGTACAGGAAGCGGCGCTGTCCCAGGTCTTTCGCCAGACGGAAGCCGACGCTTCGCTGGTCTCAGTCCTTGCGGACGAAGACGAAGTCGCCGGACTCGTGGCCGGCGAACTTGATCGGCGCGTACTCCGGGACCTGGCGCATCTGCACCCGGTCGGCCACGGAGGCCACCCGGAGACGGAGATGCCCGAACAGCTCCTGGCCCGGGAGCAGCCCGACGTTCGCGCGCAGCACGCCGAGGAATGCCTGCGCGAAGGCCGAGTGAACGCCGCCGGCGCTGTCCAGCACGGGCTCGACTCCGCCGGAGGTCAGCACCATCCGCGAGCGCTGCTTGGCCATGACCGACAGCAGCCGCGTCCGCTCGCCCTCGCTCAGCCCGCCCTCCAGCCGTCCGACCGATGAGCGGGTCAGCGTGCCGGCGTAGCAGGAGTCGGCGACGACCAGCAGCTGCTGGACCGTCATGCTGTTCAGCACGTCCGTGATGGCGATGTTGGAGATCCAGTTCGCCGTGCTGTTGGGCTCGGCGTCGACCGGCAGCCAGTAGCCGCGCTGGTTCCGCTCGTCCAGCTCGCCGTGGCCGGCGTAGTAGATGAGCAGGTTGTCCTTCTCGGTCAGCTTCTCGCGCATGTCGTTCAGCGCCGCCAGGATCTCGTAACGGCTGGCGTTGACCAGCAGCCGCACCTGGAAGCCGTAGTCCAGCTCCAGTACGCGGGCCACCTCGCGGGCATCGGCGACGGCCGTCTTCAACGCCCGCATCTGCTTGTAGTCGTTGTTGCCGATGACCAGGGCGTGATACTTCCCGAACGACACTGCGCCGGACCGCGGCAGTCCTACGCTGGACTCGGGGCCGGGGCCCGGCGTCGGAGCGGGCGCGACGCGCGCGATCACGAACTCCACGCTGCCGCGGCGGCCCTGCCGATCGACGGCCGCGAGGCGGATGGGCTCCTCCGGGCGGGCCAGCGCGACCTCGGTCCGGAAGACGTTGTTGGCCAGGAGCTTTTCCGCGCGGTCGTTGACCGTGAACGTCACCAGCTCCGTCTCGCTGACGACCCGGCCGACGACGAGCGGGCGGTCGGTCGTCACGCTGGCCCGCACCCCCTTGCCGTCGCGCATCGTGCGCAGCTCGGGCTGCAGGATCTGGATCACCGGGGCGGCTCCCGTCACAGCCGTCTGCTGGCGCAGGCGCTCCAGGCGCTCGCGCTGATCGCGCGTGTCGCCCTCCAGGCGGACCACCGACGCCCGCAGCGTCTCCATCTCACGATTCTTGGCGGCGGCGGCGGCCTCGTGCTCGGCGATGGTGCGCTCGAGCTCGGCCACGCGCGAGGCTCGGGCGCCGGCGTCCGTCTCGCGCCGCCGGGTCTCGTCCAGCTCGCGGCGCAGCTGCTCGACACGACGCCGCTCGGCCTCCACCTCGCCCCGCCGCCCGTCCAGTGCCTGTCGAGCGCTGGACAGCTCTCCCTGCGTGCGCGCCAGCTCCTTGTCCCGGGCCTCGAGATCGCGCCGCAGCCCGCCCACCTCGGCGCGGAGCTGAGCCACTTCGGCGGTGGTCGTCGCCGCCGCCGGCGTGATCTCGAAGGTGACCTCCTTGGCCCCGCCGGCGCGGCGGTACCAGCTCAGCGCCTGGACCGGATCGCGCGACACTCCCAGGCCGCGCTCGTAGAGGTTGCCGAGATTGAGCGCCGCGCGCGCGTAGCCGCGCTCGGCGGCGCGCCGGTACCAGGTGGCGGCGACCGCGTAGTCGGGTTGGACCCCGAGGCCCTTCTCGAAGATCTCGCCCACGTAGGTCTGGGCCGCCTGGTCACCCTGCTCGGCCAGCGGCAGCCACACCTTCAGGGCCGTGGCGTAGTTGGCGCGGTCGAAGGCGACGTACTCGCCGCCCCGGATCTCGCAGTCGCTGGCCGAGGTCTTGACCGCTCGGCGGACGGTCACGTACGTCACCTGGCCGCCGAGCTGCCGGATCTGACCGGGCAGCAGGCAGTCGACGATCATGAATCCCTCGACCGCGCCGGGGCCGGTGGGCCGGGTCGTCGTCTGAATGCCCGTGCTCCCGCAGGCGACCGACAGGAGGGCGAGCGTCGCGGTCAGCAGCAGGCGGGAGAACCTGGCGAGGCTGGTGACCGCCATCACGCTCCGATTCTGGCAAGGGGGAGGTCGGGTGTCCAGAACGATCAGCGACCGCCGACGACCGCGGCGGCCACGCGTGCCCGCTCCGCCTCGTCGGGCAACGGGCCGAACCCCGCGCGCATGTTGTCGGCCAGGTGCTGCACCCGGCTGGTGGCGGGAATGACGCAGGTGACCGCGGGGTGGCCCAGGATCCACCTGAGGAAGACGTGGGCCCAGCTCTCGTATCTCCCCTCCGCGGCCCAGGGTGGCAGCGCTTCGCCGCGCACCCGCTCGAAGAGCCCGCCCCCCGTGAAGGGCCGGTTCACCAGCACGGCGACGCCGCGGTCGCGGGCCAGGGGAAGAATGCGTCGCTCGGCCTCGCGCTCGCCCAGCGAGTAGTTCACCTGTACGAAGTCCAGTGGCTCGCTGCGCAGCACGCGCTCGAGCTCGTCGTACGCGCTTGCCGTGTAGTGCGTCACGCCCACGTAACGCAGGCGACCGGCCTGCTGGTCGTCGCGCAGCGTTCGGAGATGGGTGGGCCAGTCGAGCAGGTTGTGGATCTGCATCAGGTCCAGGCGCCGCGCCCGCAGCCGGCGGAGCGACTGTTCCATCTGCGCGATCCCGGCCTCGCGGCCGCTGGTCCACACCTTGGTGGCCAGAAACAGTCGGTCGCCGACGCCGAGCTCGGTGGCCAGGTCGCCGACGACCGATTCGGAGGCGCCGTACATGGGCGAGGAGTCGACGACGTGGCCGCCCAGCTCGACGAAGCGCTGCAGCACCTCCCTGAGCGGCGCCCGGACGGAGGGTGACGCGCCGACGTCGAAGGTGCGCCACGTGCCCAGGCCGATCGCCGGAACCCTCTCGCCGCTCGAGGGGATTGCGCGCGCCAGGATGGTCGCGGAAGCTCCGGCCGGGCCCGGCCGGGCTCCGGCGGCCGCGGCCATCAGACGGAGGACCGCGCGTCGAGTGAGTGATCCGCTTGCACGCTCGTGCGCCACTCTCGCCGCCTCCGATCACCGGGCTTCCCACTCCGCCGCTCGCTCACGGCCTCCAGTGTACGTCGCTCCGTCCGCAGCACGAGGGCCACCACGCCGGTCTCGTACAGCTCCTCGGCGAGAAAGACCGCGCCGAGCACCAACCACCCCGTCTGGCCGGACAGCAGCCCGCCCGCCACCGCGGCCGCCGCCACCGCGATGACGATTCCGCGGATACCCCGGATGAGATCGAGCGAGGAGCGCGGGTGGTCGGCGCCGCGGAGGGCGTGGAGCAGCAGCCGCACGCCGCGGACACCCGCCCAGACGCCGGCGAGCACCGTCGCGCTCGCCACGATGGCCAGCATCACCCCGCCGCCGCGCGCAGCCGGCGGAGGCCGACGACCTCCAGGACGGTGAACCCCAGCACCGCCGCGGCGACGGCGGCGACGGCGACGGTGCCCACGGCCGTCAGAGGCGCGTCGACGATCAGCACCGCGCTGCCGAGCACCCAGGCGACGTTGAGCACCACCGCGGCCAGCGTCTCGCCCCGGCTGACGACGGGCCGGGCCGCGTTCCACAGCAGCAGCGCTGCGTACACGAGCAGCCCGGCGCCCACGACGCGGGCCGGGCCGGGCGCGGACAGCCCGATGACGTCCGAGAGCGGCCGGGCGCCCGCCAGCAGCAGCACGCCGCACACCGCGGAGGCGATGCCGTCCAGCTGCAGGCTGCGCCTCAGGAAGGTCGCGCGATCGGTTGCCGTATTCATGGCGTCTCCTCTGTTCGACGGATGGTGGTGTCTATCGGCGATCGTGGCGTCGACCGCGACGGGCGGCAATTACCGCCCACGTAATCGGCGCCGAGCACTCTGGTACGCTCGATCTGAATGAAGGCCCTGATCGCCGTGCTCGTGCTCCTCGTCGCCGGCTGCGCCGGCAGCCTGCCGCCTCCGCCGCCGGGCGCGGTTGCGCCCGACCTGCGCGGGACCTGGACCGGCACGTGGGGCGGCGCGCCCCTGACCCTGATCGTCATCGAGCAGCAGAGCGGTCACGGCGACTCCGGCCTGGTGATCGGCCCCTGGCAGGTGCTCGGCGAGCAGTACCCCACCGTGAGCGGTGTGATGACGTCGAGTATCCAGGGCGAGCCGGTCTCGACGCGCATGGACGGGCTGGTGGGCGACGCGGGCGGACGGCTCGTCGTCAGCGTACGTGCGCGCTCACGGGCCGGTGAGCAGCGCCTGACCCTGCGCCTGGTAGCGTCCGATCAGCTGGAAGGCAGCGGCGACTCGCAGTACGCCTGGGGCCCCCAGGGCCCGGTGCAGCTGGTGCGCGGCGCTCAGCGGGCGGCGGTCAGCGTGTCGCGGTGGAGGTTCAGGTCGTAGCGCTCCCGCGCGATTTTCAGGATGCTGTCGGCGAACTGCGGGTGGTCGTGCAGGATGCGGCTGAAGCTGGCCTGGTCCAGGGCGACGAGATCGCAGGCCGTCCGGGCCCGCACCGTCGCGGTGCGCGGCTGGTTGCTGAGCAGCGCGATCTCGCCGAAGAAATCGCCGTCCCGGAAGGTCTTCAGGACCCGACCGGCATCGTCGACGACATCGGCCTCGCCGCGGACAACGATGTACATCTGCCGTCCCAGGTCCCCCTTGCGGATGATGGTCTGGCCGGCGGCCACCACCTCGGGGCGCAGGGCGAGGATCGCCTGCGAGAGGAAGAGCGGATCGCACTCGCCGAAGATTGCCACGCGTTTGAGGACGTCGTCGGTCAGCACCTCGAACCAGCGACGGCCGTCTCGCTCGATGAGGTCGGAAGCGGCGGTGGGGCCCCAGCTCCCCCGCGCGTAGTCCGGGAAGTCGGCGGGCGTGGCCTTCCAGTAGTCGAGGATCGGCTGGGCCACGCGCCAGGCGGCCTCGACGAGGTCACCCCGCGAGAACAGCGTGGCGTCGCCGTGCGAGCACGCGTACAGCATCACCTCGTACCCGGTGTAGCGCGACGCCTTGAACGCCTCGCCGTAGCTGAACCGCATGTTCACCGGCTGGAGCTGCAGCTGGGGGCCGGGGATCTTGGCCTGGAACTGGATCTCGATGCCCTGGTAGGGCTGAATGTGGAAGACGAGCCGGTTGGCTCCCAGCTCGCGGACCGGCGTGTCCCGGAACAGGACCTGGGGCGCCCGCTTGAACTCCACGACGATCTCGGTGCTCCGCCTCCAGAGCGCCTTGCCGGACCGAAGGTAGATCGGGACGCCCTCCCAGCGCCAGTTGTCGATGTGAAAGCGCGCCGCCGCGAAGGTCTCCGTCTTCGAGCGGGGATCGACGTCCTTCTCCTGCCGGTAGCCGGGCTTGGCGCCGGCGCCGGCGTCGTCGAGCTGGGGGCCGTACTGACCGCGCGCGACGTAGCGGGCCACCTCGTCAGGCGTGTAGACGCGCACCGCCTCCAGCAGCTTGGCCTTCTCGTTGCGGATGGCGTGCGCGTCGAAGGAGCCGGGCACCTCCATGCAGAGGTACGCCAGCATCTGGAACATGTGGTTCTGCATCATGTCGCGCAGCACGCCGGCGCCGTCGTAGTAGCCGCCCCTTCCCTCGACGTCGACCGCCTCGGACACGGTGAACTGGATGTTGTCGATGAAGTGCTTGTTCCACAGCGGCTCGAACATGCCGTTGCTGAACCGGAAGGCCAGGAGATTCTGGACCGTCTCCTTGCCCAGGTAGTGGTCGACCCGGTAGATCTGCGCCTCGTCCCAGTGGGCGAGCACGTCCTGGTTCAGCTGACGGGCGGACGTCAGATCGGTCCCGAAGGGCTT
>JBKOZA010000280.1:0-5041 GCA_046725675.1 Candidatus Methylomirabilota bacterium | reverse complement strand
ATCAACCGGGTGGCGATCGTGGCCTACCGGCGCGACGGGCAGGGGGTCGCCGGGCTGGCGATCCATCCCTGCACGCTGACCCGCGAGCGGATCGCATTGCTGCGGGAGGCCGACGCCATCGTCACGCGCGTCGTGCGCAAGCACGCGCTCTACGACGCCATCTGGCAGTTCCCGGTGGCCATGATCCCGCTGGGCGGGGCGGCCGGACGCGAGACGATCGTGCTCCGCCCAGTGAACTCGCGGGACGGGATGACGGCCGACTTTGCCAAGCTCCCGCCGGCGATCGTGGACGAGCTGGCCGACACGCTCGGCCGGCTCGATCGGGTCGAGGCCGTGCTGTACGACGTGACGAACAAGCCGCCCGCCACGATCGAGCTCGAGTAAGCGCGTCTCGTGCACCACGCGGAGTTCGTTCACCTGCACGTCCACTCGGAGTACAGCCTGCTCGACGGGGCGGCCCAGCTCGAGAAGCTGGTGGCCAAGGCCAAGCAGTTGCGCTTCCCGGCCATCGCGCTGACCGACCACGGCAATCTCTTCGGGGCCATCGACTTCTACCTGGCCGCCCAGAAGGCGGGCGTGAAGCCGATCCTGGGCTGCGAGCTGTACGTGGCGCCGGGGGGGCGCACCGAGCGGGGCTCGCAGGACGGCGGCTACGAGGGCGCGAACCACCTCACCGTGCTCGTGCGCGACCTGGCGGGCTACCGCAACCTGATCAAGCTGGTGTCCCGGGCCTACCTGGAGGGCTTCTACTACAAGCCGCGCGTGGACAAGGAGCTGCTGGCCCAGCACGCCGACGGGCTGCTGGTGCTCTCGGGCTGTCTGAACTCCGAGGTGTCGCGCGCCCTCAGCGCCGGTGACCTCGAGCGGGCCCGGCAGACTGCCGGGTGGTATCAGGAAGTGTTCGGCAAGGACCACTACTTCATGGAGGTGCAGGCCCACGGTCTAGCCGAGCAGGCGAAGGTCACCGCCGAGACGCTGGCGATCGCCCGGGCCATCGGCGCGCCGATCGCCGGCACCAACGACTCCCATTACCTGGAAGCCGGCCACGCCCGCGCCCACGAGGCGCTGCTCTGCATCCAGACCGGCAGCGGCATGAACGATCCGAATCGCTGGCGGTTCTCCAGCGAGGAGTTCTACGTCAAGTCCGCCGAGGAGATGGCGAGGGTCTTCGCCGAGCTGCCCGAGGCGTGCCGCAACACGCTGACCGTGGCCGAGCGCTGCAACCTCACGCTGGACTTCGGGCGCTTCCACCTGCCGCGCTACGTGGTGCCGGACGGCCACACGCTCGAGACCTACCTCGAGGAGCAGGCGCGCGACGGCCTCCGGCGGCGCTACGGCGCCAGCCCCGGGGACGCCATCGAGGCGCGGCTGACCCACGAGCTGGCCGTGATCGAGAAGATGGGCTTCGCCGGCTACTTCCTGGTGGTGTGGGACTTCATCCACTTCGCCCGCAGCCACGGTATCGCGGTGGGGCCCGGGCGGGGTTCCTCAGCCGGGTCGCTGGTCGCCTACTGCCTGGGGATCACGAATATTGATCCAATGCGATATGGACTCCTGTTTGAACGCTTCCTGAATCCGGAACGGATTTCGATGCCCGACATGGACATCGATTTTGCAGACGACCGACGCGACGAGGTCATCCGCTACGTCGCGGACAAGTACGGGCGGGAGCGGGTGGCCCACATCATCACGTTCGGGACGCTGGGCGCCAAGGCGGCGATCCGGGACGTGGGGCGCGTGCTGGGCATGTCGTACGCCGACGTCGATCGCATCGCCAAGCTGGTGCCCGGCTTCCCGCTGAACATCACGCTGGAGGACGCCTACCAGAAGTCGCCGCCGCTGGCCGAGATGGTCAAGGGCCAGGCGCACGTCAGCGAGCTGTGGGACATCGCCCGCACGCTGGAAGGGTGCACGCGGCACGCCTCGGTCCACGCCTCGGCGGTGGTCATCTCCGACGAGCCGCTCGACGCCCACATCCCGCTCTACAAGGATCCCAAGCGCCCCGAGCTCATCACCGGCTACGCGATGGGGCCGATCGAGAAGCTCGGGCTGCTCAAGATGGATTTCCTCGGACTGCGGACGCTCACCGTGCTGGCCAACACGGTGCAGCTCATCCGGGACTCGCGCGGCGTGGAGCTCGACCTCGACTCGCTGCCGCTCGACGACGCCCGGGCCTACGCGCTGCTGAGCGAGGCCAAGACGTTCGGCGTGTTCCAGCTGGAGTCCTCCGGCATGCGGGAGGCCCTGCGCGGGCTCAAGCCCGAGCGCCTGGAAGACGTGATCGCCATGGTCTCCCTGTACCGGCCGGGGCCGATGGAGCTGATCCCCGACTTCATCGCCCGCAAGCACGGCCGGGCCAAGATCGCGTACGAGCATCCCGCCATGGAGACGTTCACACGGGAGACGTACGGGATCATGGTGTACCAGGAGCAGATCATGCAGATCGCCTCCGAGATGGCCGGCTTCACGATGGGCGAGGCCGACACGCTGCGCCGGGCCATGGGCAAGAAGGACCGCGACCTCATGGCCACGCAGCGCGAGAAGTTCGTGGCCGGCTGCAAGGAGCGCGGCACCGCCACCGCCAAGGCCGAGCGCGTGTGGGAGCTGATGGAGAAGTTCGCCGGCTACGGCTTCAACAAGTGCCTGACCGCCGACACCTGGATCGAGATGGCCGACGGCTCGCGCAAGCCGATCACCGCCATCCGCGAGGGCGACGTCGTCCTCACCAAGGACGGTCCCCAGCCGGCACGGGCGGTGCGGCCGAGCGGGATCCGCACCGTGGGGCGGCTCCTGCTCGCCAACGGCATGGCGGTGCGCTGCACGGCCGACCACCCGATCTTCACGCAGCGGGGCTGGGTCGAGGCGCAGAAGCTCGCCGAGAGCGACGCGGTGGCCGTCCTCGACACCGTCGCCGCCGCCGATCTGCGGGTGGCCGCGCGCCGGGCCGCGGCGAGGCGCCAGGCGCCAGCCCCGCTGCTGGCCGAGGCGCCGCTGCTGTGGTCGGCACGCGCGAGCTTCCGGCCGGAGGGCGTCGAGCCCACCTACGACTTCGAAGTGCCGGGCGCGGCCAGCTTCATCGCCAACGGCATCGTCGTGCACAACTCGCACGCCGCCGCCTACGCGCTGGTCGCGTACCAGACCGCCTACTTCAAGGCCAACTACCCGGTCGAGTTCATGGCCGCGCTGCTGACCTCGGAAATGGGCGACACCGACAAGATCGTGAAGTACATCGAGGAGTGCCGGGCGATGGGCCTGCGCGTGCAGCCGCCCGACGTCAACGTCTCCCAGGTGCGCTTCAGCGTGGCCGGTGACACCATCCGCTTCGGCCTGGCCGCCATCAAGAACGTGGGGGAGGCGGCGATGGAGTCGATCCTCCGCACCCGGGCCGAGGCCGGCGTGTTCACCACGCTGGAGGACTTCTGCGCGCGCGTCGACCTGCGGCTCGTCAACCGGCGGGTCATCGAGAGCCTGATCAAGGCCGGCGCCTTCGATTCGCTGGGGCTGACGCGGGCCCACCTGCTCGCGCAGTGCGATCTCGCGCTGGAAGCCGGCCAGCGCCAGCAGCGCGAGCGCGCCGAAGGGCAGGCCTCGTTCTTCGATCTGCTGCCCGCGCCCGCTCCGGCGCCTCGCACCGGCGAGCCCGCCACCACGGTGGTGCCCGAGTGGGACGACGACCAGCGCCTGGCCTACGAGAAGGAGGTGCTCGGCTTCTACGTCTCCGGCCATCCCCTGGCGCGGTTCGAGGGCGTCGCCGAGTCGCTCGGCGTCACCTCGACGGCCGACCTGACCACGCGCGGCCACGGGGCCCGCGTGATTCTCTTCGGCCACGTGGTGGCGCTGAAGGAGACCGCGACCCGGAGCGGCAACCGCATGGCGTTCCTGACCCTGGAGGACATGGCCGGCACCGTCGAGGTGACCGTGTTTCCCGAGCCCTACAAGGCGGCCGCGCCGTTCGTGCGCTCGCGGGAGCCGGTCGTCGTGCGCGGGCGCGTGGACGACGGCGACAAAGGGCGCGTCGTGCTGGCCGAGGACATCCGGCTGCTCGAGCAGTCGCTGAGCGGCGCCGGCCGGTCGCGCCACTGCGGGGAGGCGACGGCGTTCCGCGTGCGCGTGCGGGCGGGCGAGGACACCGCCGAGCGGGTGGCTGCGCTGCGGCGGCTCTGCGAGGAGCATCCCGGCGGCGTCCCGATCTACGTGCACGTGCTGCTGCCCGCCACCGAAGTGGTCATGCGCTCGCGAGGGGCCAGCGTGGAGCCCACCCAGGATCTCGTCGCCCGGGTCGAGGAGCTGCTCGGCGCCGGCACGACCACCGTCGACTATGCCGGACGCGCTTGAGTTCGAGCAGCCCCTGCTGGAGCTCGAGACGCGTATCGCGGCGCTGCAGGCCGAGGGCGACCCGGTGCGGACCCGCGACGAGATCGCCCGCCTCGAGGAGCGGCTCACCCGGCTGCGCCAGCGGACCTACGCCAATCTGACGGCCTGGCAGCGAACGCTACTGGCCCGCCACCCCAAGCGGCCCTACACGCGCGACTGGTGCCGCCTGCTGCTGGACGAGTTCACCGAGCTGCACGGCGACCGCCGCTTCGGCGACGACGCGGCCATCGTCGGCGGTCTCGGCCGTTTCGAGGGCCGCTCGGTCGTCGTCATCGGCCACCAGAAGGGGCGGGACACCCGGGAGAAGATCGCCCGCAACTTCGGCATGCCCCACCCGGAAGGCTACCGCAAGGCGGAACGCCTCATGGAGCTGGCCGCCCGGTTCCGCAAGCCGGTGGTCACGCTCATCGACACCCCCGGCGCCTACCCGGGCATCGGCGCCGAGGAGCGAGGGCAGGCCGAGGCCATCGCCCGCAACCTCAAGCTGATGGCGGGGCTGCCGGTGCCGATGGTGGCCGTGATCACTGGGGAAGGGGGCAGCGGCGGCGCGCTGGCCATCGGCATGGGCAATCGCGTGCTGATGCTCGAGTACGCCGTCTACTCGGTCATCTCTCCGGAGGGCTGCGCGGCCATCCTGTGGGGCGACGCCGGCAAGGCCGCCGACGCG
>JBKOZA010000279.1:0-2659 GCA_046725675.1 Candidatus Methylomirabilota bacterium | reverse complement strand
CGTGGCCCGCATCTGCGACGACGGCGAACAGGCGCTCCGCGACGCGGCCGAGCGGCCGCCCACGCTGATCCTGCTCGACCTCATGCTCCCGCGGCTGAGCGGCTGGGAGGTCGCCCGTCGGCTGCGCCAGAACCCTCGCACATCGGCGGTGCCGATCATCGCGGTGTCGGCATTGTCGCGGCCCCAGGAGCGCGAGGCCGCGCTGCACGCCGGCTGCGACGCCTACCTCACCAAACCCTTCACGCCGGACGACCTCACGCGGGTCGTCACCGCGGCGCTGCAGAGCCACGGAGTGGGAGCGCGATGACGGTCACCGAGGCCGCCCGCATCGTCGTCGTGGAGGACAATCGCGACACCGCCCTGCTGCTCCGCGACGTGCTGGTGGCCGAGGGCTACGAGGTGGAGTCGATCCCGACGGGCGAGGCGGCGCTGGAGACGCTGGCTCGCACGCCCGACGTCGATTTGGTCGTGCTCGACCTCATGCTGCCGGGCATGAGCGGCTACGAGGTGATCGAGCGGATGCGGGCGCGGTCCGCGCTGGCCACGACGCCCATCCTGGTCCTGAGCGCGCTGTCCAGCCCCTCGGCTCGCATCCGCGGCCTGCGCGACGGGGCCGACGACTACATGACCAAGCCGTTCCTGCCGGAGGAGCTGGTGGCGCGCACCCGCACGCTGGTCACCGGCCGGCTGCTCAGTCGCCGCACGGCCGAGATCCAGGCGCTGGAGGAGATCGCCGAGGCCGCCTTGACGGTCAGCGATCCCGACGCGCTACTCGGCAAGATGGTCGAGGTCGTCGCGGGCGTCGTCGGCGTCGACGCCGCCGCCATCTTGCTGCTCGACGAGGGCCGGCGGGAGCTGCGTGGCCGGGTCGGTACCGGCCTCGGCGGCGACGTGCGGCGCGTGTCGATGCCGGCCGACAGCGGCGAGGCGGCGATCGCCCTCGCGACCCAGTCGACCCTGCTGATTCCCGACGGCGCCGCCGCCGACCCCCGCGTGGCCAATCCGGCCGTTCGGGCGGGCGGCTTCCGCTCGCTGATGGTGGCGCCGCTCATCGTCGGCGGTACCGCCATCGGCGTGCTGGAGGTGGCCGGCCGCGCACGCCAGCTCGATTCGCGCGTCGACCGGCTGCTGCGGATCGTCGCCGACCGCATCGCGGTGACGATGGTCCACGCCCGCCTGCGGGCCGAGACCAGCGAGCTGGCGGACGTCGTCCGGCGGATCGGAGAAGGTGTGATCGTCACCGACGGCGACGACAAGGTCGTCTTCGCCAACCGGGCCTTCGCGGAGATGGTCGGTGTCCGCGACGAGTCGCTGCGCGGCCGGCGCTGGACCGAGCTCCTGGCTACCTCTCAGGACGTCGCCGCTCTCACCAGGCAGATGCGCCGGTCTCCCTGGCAGGGCGAGGCGCTGCTCCTTACTAGCGCGGGCGACCCGCGGCCGGTCCTGGTGTCGCTGTCCACCGCCGCCACCGCCGACGGCGAGGTGCAACGGATCGGCGTCTTCCGCGACGTCAGCCGCGAGCACGAGCTGCGCTTCCGGCTCATCCGCGAGCAGAAGTTCCGGACGCTCGGCTCGCTGGCCGCTGGTGTCGCCCACAACATCAACAACCGGTTGACGCCCGTGCTGGGCTGGACCGAGATGCTGCTGGAGCGGCTGGCCGCCGGCGAGCCGATCGAGCACGACGAGCTCGTGCACGCGCTGCGCGTGATCAACCAGGGCGCGGCCGACAGCGTGGAGACGGTGCGACGCCTGCAGGAGTACTCGCGGCCCGCTCGCGTGCGGGGTCCCGAAGGCGTGCAGCTGCGCGACGTGCTCGAGCAGCTGCTGGCGCTGACGCGCCCGCAGTGGGACAACGAGGCGGCCCGGCGCGGCATCCGGTACGAGATCGACCTCAAGGCCGAGCCGGCGCCGATGATCCTGGCCGTGGCCAGCGAGGTCCGCGAGGCGCTGCTCAACATCCTGGAGAACGCGCTGGCCGCGATGCCCGCGGGGGGTCGCCTCACCCTGCACGTGCGGGGCGAGGGGGACCGGGCCGTGGTCTCCATCGCCGACACCGGCCGTGGCATGAGCGCCGAGGTGCAGCGGCTGGCGTTCGAGCCGTTCTTCACCACGCGTTCGAGCGAGGGCGGCTCGGGCCTGGGACTGAGCCTGGCCCAGGAGATCACGCACCGGTACGGCGGCTCCATCAGCGTGACGAGCCACGAGGGTGTGGGCACCACCTTCACGCTCGCCTTCCCGGAGATTGGGCTGGAGGCCCTCCGGCCGCCCACGCTTCTGCCCAGCCTGGAGCCGATGCGCGTCCTGGCGGTAGAGGACGAGCCGGAGGTGCTCGACGTCATCCGCGCGATGCTCACGGCGGCGGGCCACGCGGTCGTGAGCGCGGCCTCCGGACGCGAGGCGCTCGAGCTGTTCGAGCGCGAGCCCGTGGACGTCGTCGTGACCGACCTCGGCATGCCGGGCATGACCGGCCTCGCGCTGGCCCAGGAGCTGAAGCGTCGGCGTGCCGTGCCGGTGGTGCTGCTCACCGGCTGGGCCGACGAGCTCGACACCGCGCCGACTCGCGACATCGACGTCCTGCTCGCCAAGCCGATCACCCGCGAGCGCCTCGTCAGCGGCCTGGCCCAGGCCGTCCCCGATCGCGTCCGCCCAGCCTAGTCCG
>JBKOZA010000278.1:0-1296 GCA_046725675.1 Candidatus Methylomirabilota bacterium | reverse complement strand
CACTGCCGCCGGCGGCGTTGCCCGAGCTGGCGACGCGACGCCTGCAGGTGGTGGTGGACGGCGCCCGTCAGGCCGGAATCGAGGTCGCCGGGCGACTGGCCGAGGCCAGGGCCGAGGAGCGCCCGATCGGTGGCAGCCGGGTCGAGATCGACGTCCGCGAGCCGGACGCGCCCCGGGGCTCGACGTTCCGCGACGCGCTCCGACGGCTGGGCGCGCCCCTGCGCGGCCCGGACGCGCGCGAGTGATGCGGCGCGCGCTGCTGGTGCTCGCGAGCCTGGCGCTGACGCTGAGCGCCTGCGCGACCGCCGATCCGCGGCAGGACACGCGGATCGAGGCCGAGGTCAAGGCCCGGCTGGTCGCCGAGACGAGCGCCAACCTCACCCGCGTGGGGGTGCTCAGCGCCAACGGGGTCGTGCACCTGAGTGGCACGGTGGCCTCCCAGGAGGAGCGCACGCGGGCGGAAGACCTCGCCCGTACGGTCACCGGCGTGCGTCGGGTCGTCAACACGCTGCAGGTGCGCCCGACGGGTCACGCCCCGGCGGCTCGTCGTCTCGTCGCGGGCGCGGCCCGATAGCGCGCGAGCGCCTCGGCGTCGACCGTCGCGCCCAGCCCGGGAGCGTCCGTCAGGCGGATCACGCCATCACCGAGCTTCAGCGGTGCGCCGACGACGTCGGCCGCCATCTTCAGCGGTCCCACCGCCTCGCAGCCGGGCAGGACCGCCTCGCTGGTCGCCGCCACCGCGGCCTCGGCCAGCGTCGACAGCGCCAGACCGAAGCCGTGGCCCACGACGACGCCGAGGCCGGCCGCCGCCGCGCACTCGATCATCTGCCGCGTGCGCGTCAGGCCCCCCTGCTTCATGACCTTCACCTTGACGATGTCGGCGGCCTGACGGCGGATGATGTCGATGAGCGACGCGGCTCCCGTGACGCTCTCGTCGGCCATCAGCGGGATGCCGATCGCGCGCCGGATCTGGGCGAGGCCGGCGATGTCCGTCCGGGCGACGGGCTGCTCGACGAGCGTCAGCCCGTAGGGCTCCAGGCGTCGGATGAAGGACGCCGCCTCGGCCAGCGAGAGGCTCTCGTTGAAGTCCACGCGCAGCGCCATGCGCGCGCCGACAGCCGCGCGCACGGCGGCGACGCGGGCGATCCCCTCGTCGCCAGCGCCGGCGACCTTGACCTTCGCCGTCGCAAATCCACGATCCGCCCAGGCGACGGCCTCGGCGGCGGCCTGCTCGGGCGCCACCGTGCCGATCCAGGCGTTCAGCGTCACCTCGCGCGTCAGCGCGCCACCGAGCAG
>JBKOZA010000277.1:0-6338 GCA_046725675.1 Candidatus Methylomirabilota bacterium | reverse complement strand
GGCGCGCTCGTGATTCTCGTCGCGGTCGCCTTCTCGGTCGGACGCTTCTCCGTCACCCCCGGCCAGCTCGTCGCCGTGCTGTGGTCTAAGCTGACCGGCGTTCCCCACGACCTTCCGCCGGCGGTCGACACGGTCGTCGTCAACGTGCGCGGTCCGCGCATCGCCGCCGCCATCCTGGTCGGAGGCGCGCTGGCCGCCGCCGGCGCCGCCTACCAGGGCCTGTTCCGCAACCCGCTCGTGTCCCCCGATATCCTCGGGGTGTCGACCGGCTCCGCGCTGGGTGCCGTGCTCGGCATCTACTTCTCGCTCGGCGTCGTCGCCATCCAGACGCTGGCCTTCGTGGTGGGGCTGGGCGCGGTGGCGGTCGTCTACGTCGTCGGGGCGGCGCTCCGCCGGCACGACCCGGTGCTCATCCTCGTGCTGGCGGGGATCGTCATCGGGACGCTGCTGGGCTCGTGCGTGTCGCTGCTGAAATACCTGGCCGATCCCTACAATCAGCTGCCGGCGATCACGTTCTGGCTGCTCGGCAGCCTCGCCTCGGTCACGCCGGCCGACGTTCGGGCCGTCGTGCCGAGCGTGGTGCTCGGCCTCGTGCCTCTGCTGCTGCTCCGCTGGCGGATGAACGTGATGACGCTGGGGGAGGACGAGGCGCGCGCGCTCGGCGTCGACACCCGCCGGCTCCGGCTGGCGGTCATCGGTGCCGCCACGCTCATGACCGCCGCCGTCGTGTCGATCAGCGGCGTCGTCGGCTGGATCGGCCTGCTCGTGCCGCACCTGGCCCGACTGCTCGTCGGTCCGGACTTCCGCCGCCTGCTCCCCGCCTCGATCCTCCTCGGCGCCGGCTACCTCCTGGGTGTCGACACCCTGGCCCGTACCCTCGCGCGCATCGAGGTCCCCCTCGGCGTCCTCACCGCCTTCATCGGCGCCCCCTTCTTCATCTGGGTCCTGGCGTCGTCGCGGAGGGGCTGGCAGTGATGGTGGCCGATCGGCTGAAGGTGGAGCGACTGGCCTTCGGCTACCCGGGCCGCGTCGTGGGCCGCGACGTGAGCTTCGGGCTCGCCGCCGGCCAGGTCCTCTGCCTGCTCGGCCCCAACGGCAGCGGCAAGACGACGTTGTTCCGGAGCTGCTGCGGCTCCTCGAGCCGCACGACGGCGTCGTGCTCGTGGACGGCGCGTCCATCGCCGGCTGGGCGCGCAGGCGCATCGCACGAGTGTTCGGTTACGTGCCCCAGGCCCAGCCGGGAACGTTCCCGTTCACCGCCCGCGAGATGGTGCTGATGGGACGCACCGCGCACGTGGGTCTGTTTGCCTCGCCGTCGGTGCGCGATCAGCGCCAGGCCGAGGCCGCGCTGGACAGCCTCGGCATCGGCCACCTCGCCGACCGGCCGTACCCGGAGATGAGCGGCGGCGAGCGCCAGCTCGCGCTGGTCGCCCGCGCGCTGGCCCAGGAGCCGTCGATCCTCGTGATGGACGAGCCGACCGCGAGCCTGGACTTCGGCAACCAGGTGCGGGTCCTCTCCCACGTGCAGGCGCTGGCCCGCCGTGGGATCGCCGTCGTGCTGTCCACTCACGATCCCGACCAGGCCTTCCTTTGCGCCGACCGTGTCGCGCTGCTGCACGACGGCCGGCTCGCCCACCTCGGCCCGACCGCGGAGGTCGTCACGCCGGCCACACTGAGGGAGACGTACGGTGTCGAGGTCGAGGTGGTCACCCTCACGCGCGACGGGCGGACCTTGCGTGTCTGCGTGCCATCGCTGGAGCCCCACCTGGGCTGACCGTCACGATACCGGGAACGTGGGGCGAGGGGCGCACCGACGGCCTGCTGCCGTCGTGGACGGCGCGCCGGCCACGCGAGGCGACGTCGGCGGGCGTCGGGCCGGTGGGTCCGACTGCGTCGTCGACCCGGTTCCGAACTTCGGCGAGTCGCTCGATGACGAGCCGTCCTGCCTCGGTCAGCGCCGTGCCGCGCGACGCGCCCTTGCCCGGGCGCGCCTCGGTGAGCGGTGCGCCGAGCGCCGCCTCCGCGCGCCGCAGATATCCCCAGGCGTGGCGATAAGACCACCGGATCTCTCGTGCCGCGCGCAGCAGCGAGCCGTGCTCGAGGATACCGAGCAGCAGGCGCAGCCCACCGTCGCCGATCACGAAGAGGCCGTCGCGCTCCAGCCACACCTTGGTCTTGACGGCGGTCTGGGGGAGACTCGCTGGCGTCGGCGATCCCGGGGCGCGGGTCGGTCTCTGGGTGGTCTTCATCGTCGGTGGATCATAGCCCAGAACTGTCGCGAATCTCGGCCGACGCCCGGGCTCCAGGGGAATGGGCCGGGGGGTGCAGTAAGATCTCCGGCGTGAGCCCCGAGATGGCGAGTGCGCTCGTGCTGTCCATGTACGTGGCGGTTCTGGCAACGCTGCTGAACGCGGTGGTCGGCGTGCCGCTCGCCTACGTCCTGGCCCGCCGGCGCTTTCGCGGTCGTGGCCTGGTGGACCTGCTGACCACGCTTCCCCTCGTGCTGCCACCCACCGTCACCGGGTACTACCTCATCGTGCTGCTGGGCCGGCGCGGCTGGCTCGGGGCGCCGATCTACCAGGTCACCGGCTGGAGCGTGGCGTTCACCTGGTACGCGGCGGTGGTGGCGGCGACGATCATGGCGCTGCCCTTGCTCGTGCGCACGGCCAAGGCGGCATTCGAGTCGATCGATCGCGACCTCGAGCGCGCCGCCTACACGCTCGGGCGGTCCGAATTGCGCACGGCCCTCGAGGTCACGCTGCCCCTGGCCCGCAACGGCATCCTGGCCGGTCTGGTGCTGGCCTTCGCGCGGGCCCTCGGCGAGTTCGGCGCGACCCTCATGCTGGCCGGCAATATTCCAGGCAAGACGGCCACTGTGCCGCTGGCCATCTACACCGCGGTGCAGACCGGCGAGGACACCATGGCGCTGATGCTCGTCGGCATCCTGACCGCGCTGTCGTGCGTCGTGATCGTGGCCGCCAACCGACTGGGCGCGAGGGCCACGTGAGCGATCGGCTCGAGGTCGCCCTCGCCCTGCAGGTCCCCGGCTTCGAGCTCGACGTCGCGTGGTCGGCCGGCGGCGGTGTTGCGGTGCTCTTCGGTCCCTCGGGCGCCGGCAAGACCCTGACGCTGCAGTGCCTGGCGGGGCTCATCCGGCCGCAGTCGGGTCGCATCGTCGTGGACGGGCGCGTCTTCTTCGACAGCACGGCGGGCGTGCACGTCAGTGCCCAGGAACGGCGCGTCGGCTACGTGTTCCAGGGCTACGCGCTCTTTCCCCATCTCACCGTCGCCGACAACGTCGGCTTCGGGCTGCGGGACCGGCCGCGGGCCGAGCGGATCCGCCGCGTCGCCGCCACGCTCGACAAGCTGGGGCTGGCCGACCTGGGGCGACGCTATCCCGGGGATCTCTCCGGGGGGCAGCGCCAGCGGGTGGCCCTCGGCCGCGCGCTCGCCATCGACCCGGCCCTGCTCCTGCTCGACGAGCCGCTGTCCGCGCTGGATGCCCCCCTGCGGCGCGCGCTGCGCGACGAGCTCCGCAGTCTGCTGAGCGAGGTCGGCACCGCCGCCGTCGTCGTCACCCACGACTTCACAGAGGCCTACCGCCTCGGCGACCGCATCGTCGTGTACGACGCCGGCCGCGTCGTTCAGTCGGCGCCGCGGGCCGAGCTGCTGTGGCAGCCGGCCTCGGAGGCGGTCGCCCGGATCATGGGCATCCGCAACGTCCTGCACGGCACCGTGGTCAAGGCCGCCCCCGACCGTATCCAGCTCCGCTGGCGCGGCCAGCTGCTGGAGGCCGTCAACTCGCCCACGCACTCCTATCTGCCACCGCCGGAGGCGCCGATCGCCTTCTTCATCCGGCCCGAGTACGTCCGCCTGGTCCGCAAGGACCGCGTCGCCACCGACGTGGCCCACCACATGAACGTCATGCGCGGTCAGGTCGTGGCCGACGAGGACTTCGGCACCACGTGGACGCTGCGCATCCGTCTGGACGCCCCCGGGCCTGCGGCGCAGGGCGACTGGGACCTCGAGGTGGAGGTACCGCACCTGGTCTACGAGATCCTCGAGATCGAGCGCGATCGTCGTTGGGAGTTCTCGATCCACCGCGGCTCGATCCACGTGTTGCCGGCGTGACCGCGGTCGTCGCCCTGAGCGACGTCCGCCGGCAGACGGGCGCCTTCACGCTCGAGGTGGAGGCTCTCGAGGTGCGCGCCGGTGAGGTGCTCGGCGTGATCGGCCCCAACGGCAGCGGAAAGTCCACGCTGCTGCGCCTGCTCGGCCTGCTCGAGCCGCCCGACGCCGGACACGTGCTGGTCGGCGGTCGACCGGTGGACGCGCGCGACGCGCTCGCCGAACGCCGGCGCATGTCGACCGTGTTCCAGGAGCCGTTGCTGGCCGACACCACGGTCGCCGCCAACGTCGCCCTCGGCCTGCGCTTCCGCGGGGTGGCCGGCCGCGAGATCGAGCGGCGGGTGGCGCGCTGGCTCGAGCGCTTCGGGGTCGGCGCGCTGGCCCCGCGCTTGGCCCGCTCCCTGTCGGGCGGCGAGGCCCAGCGGGTGGCCCTGGCCCGGGCGCTGGTCCTCGAGCCCGAGGTCCTGCTGCTCGACGAGCCCTTCGCCAGCCTCGACCAGCCCTCTCGCACCTCGCTGATCGCTGACCTCGGAGCCGTCCTCCGCCAGGACCGCGTCACCACGGTGATCGTCACCCACCATCGCGGCGAGGCCCAGGCGCTGGCCGACCGGGTGGCGGTGCTGATCGGCGGGCGCCTGCGCCAGGTCGACGAGACCGCCCGCGTGTTTCACGCGCCGGCCTCCGAGGAGGTGGCGCGCTTCGTCGGCGTGGAGACGATCGTGACCGGCCGCGTGCTGGGCCGTCAGGACGGGGTGACGCGCGTGGACGTCGGCGGGCGAGTGCTCGAGGCCGCGGCGCCGGCCGAGGTCGGCGCGCGCGTGCGCCTGGCCATTCGCCCGGAAGACGTCACGCTGACCCGGCCGCGCGAGCCGCAGACGGCCTCGAGCGCGCGCAACGTGCTGGACGGCTCGATCGCGCGCATCACCATGACGGACGTGGGGGTGCGCGTGCTGATCGACTGCGGATTCCCGCTGGTCGCGACGGTCACGCCGCGCTCGCTCCACGACCTCGGACTGGTCGAGGGGCACACGGTGTCGGCGGTGTTCAAGGCCACCGCGGTGCACGTGATCGCCGGGGCTGCGTCGCTTGACACCCCGACAGCTCCGGCGCTATAACCAATGCACCCGCAACCAGTGGCAGGGGACGGGGGATGGTATCGACTCAGATGTCCACGAGGCCAGCGGTCCAACGCGACGCTGGCTTTGTTTGTTTTACGACCGTTCCCGCCACGCGCCAGGGAGGGCACATGATGACCCAGGAGACCCTCATCGAACGACTCATGGCCGAGAACGAGGAATTCCGGAGCCTGCGCTCCGAGCATCAGGGCTACGAGCGTGAGCTCGAGGCGCTGAAGGGCACCGGCTCGCTCTCGGCGGACCAGCACTGGCGGGTGAGTGAGCTGAAGAAGCTGAAGTTGATGGCCAAGGACCGCATGGAGGCCATCATCCGGAGCACCCGCTCCGGCGTCACCGCCTGAAGTCTTCCGGTCGCGTCCGGCGCCGCCGCGCTTCGCGACGGCGCCCCAGACGCGCCGTCGCCGACGGTTTCGGGGGCCTGACCCACCTCACGCCCCGGGGCGATGCTCGAATGGTTGACGTCTCGCCCAAGCCCGAAACCGTTCGTGAGGCCGTGGCCCACGCAATCTTACGGATGCGTCCGGCCACGCTCCGTGCTGTGCAGCGCGGCAACGCCCCCAAGGGGGACGTGCTCGGAGTCGCCCGCACCGCCGGCATCCTGGCCGCCAAGCGCACGCCCGAGCTGATCCCGCTCTGTCATCCGCTACGGCTGACGCGGATCGACGTCTCCTTCGACGCGCGGCCCCGCCGCGGCGAGCTGGCCGTGCAGGCGCGAGTGCGTACCGTCGACAAGACCGGGGTCGAGATGGAGGCGCTGACGGCGGCCGGCGTCGCCGCGCTCACAATCTACGACATGGTGAAGGGGCTGGAGAAGGGCGTGACCATCGCGAAGCTGCAGCTGCTGGAGAAGTCCGGGGGCAAGTCGGGCGCATGGAGACGTCGCTCGTGAAGACCGCCGTCGTCTACTCGGACGACTGGGCGCGGTTCGACTACGGGCCCCAGCACCCGTTGCGGCTGGAGCGCCTGGGCCTGACCTGGCGTCTGATGCAGGCCTACGGGCTCACCAAGCTGCCGGGGGTCGTGGTGCGGGCGCCCACGCCGGCCAGCGAGGGCGATCTCGCCGTCTTCCACACG
>JBKOZA010000276.1:0-7343 GCA_046725675.1 Candidatus Methylomirabilota bacterium | reverse complement strand
AGGTCCATCGAGCCGGCCGCCAGCAGGCCGTGGGGGCCCCCGTAGTTCAGCGGCATCACGGCCTGCGCCCCGTGCTCGGCGACCACCGCGCTGAGCCGGTCGTGGACGATGTCGAGCGCCTCGTCCCACGAGACCGGCGCGAAGCGCCCCTCGCCCTTGCGGCCGACGCGCTTGAGCGGCGTGCGCAGGCGGCGCTCGCCGTGCACGAACTCCGGGTAGGCCTTCGGCACCTTGGCGCACAGCACGGCGTCGGTGTACGGGTTGGCGCGCGAGCCGCGGATGCCGACGATGCGCGCGTCCTCGACGGTGACCGTGAGGCTGCAGGTGTCCGGGCAATCGAGGGGGCAGACGCTGGCGTGCTCGGTTTTCATAGGGTGCAATGCTGCCGTTTCGACGCCGGCGGCGTCAAGTGAACGATTGGCCCGGTCGTCAAGCCAAGATCCTGGCCAGCCAGGCGCCGATGTCGCGGATCTCGGCGTCGCAGACGGAGTGCGGCATCGGGTACTCGTGCCATTCGACGCCGTAGCCGAGACCGCTCAGGATCTCGTGCCCCCGGCGGGCCCGAGCCAGCGGGATGAGCGGATCGCCGGTGCCGTGGGCCATGAAGATCGGCACGTCGCGGTTGGCCGCGCTGGCCTCGGCGGCAAGCTGCTCGGCGAGCGGAAGGTAGCACGACAGCGCCATGACGCCGGCCAGCCGCTCGGGATGGCGCAGGCCGGTCTGCAGCGCCATCGCGCCGCCCTGGGAGAAGCCGGCCAGGACGATGCGCACCGGCGGCACGCCCCGCGCTCGCTCGCGCGCGATCAGGGCCTCGATGTGCCCCTGCGACCGCCGAATCCCCTGCTCGTCCTCCCGCCGCGCCCCCGCATCGGGACGGATGTCGTACCAGGCACGCATCACCATGCCGTTGTTGATCGCCACCGGCTGCATCGGCGCGTGGGGGAACACGAATCGCACGGCGAGCGACTCGGGCAGGCGCAGGACGGGGACGATGTCCACGAAGTCGTAGCCGTCGGCGCCGAGGCCGTGCATCCACACGACGGTGGCGGTCGGTGACGGCGAAGTCTGCGTCTCCAGCGCCTCGAGCAGATTGTCGGCCATGGCCCGGCCATGCTACCCCAGCCAGGCCGCGCGGGTCACCCCACGTCGCCGACGGGGATGGAGATGCTCACGCGACAGCCGTGCTCGCCGCCGGCGTCGGTGGAGGCGGCTCCGACCTTGATGCCGCCGCCGTGAACCTCGGCCACTCGCCGCGCGAAGGTGAGCCCGAGCCCCACGCCCGCGGGTCCGGTGCCGCCGGGCGTGCGGGCGGCGTCGAGTCGGAAGAAGGGGTCGAGGACGTGCTCGCGGGCCTCGGGCGGGATACCCGGCCCCTCGTCGTCGACGCTGAGCGTCACCCGATCCCCTTCCCGCACGGCGGCCAGCGTGATCGGGGGCGCGCCGTACTTGGCGGCGTTCTCGACGAGGTTCCAGAGCGCCCGGCGCAGCAGACCCTCGTCGGCCACCACGGTCAACGGGGGCCCGTCGGTCGCCCGGACACTCGTGGCGTGCAGGGCCGGGTCGTGCCGCGCGCGCTCGGCCAGCCCGCCCAGCAGGGCTCGCACGTCGACCTCGCCGAGACGTGTCGGCAGACCGGTCGCCTCGAGCCGGGCGGTGGCCAGCACGTCGTCGATCAGCCGCTCCAGCTCGGCGAGGTCGCGCTCGGCGTCGGCCAGGCGCGCCTCGGTCGCGCCGTCGCGGGGCAGCAGCGCCAGCGCCACGCGCAACCGCGTCAACGGCGAGCGCAGCTCGTGCGACACGTTGGCGAGCAGCTCCTTCTGCCCGCGCACGAGCCCCTCGACCCGCTCGGCCATCTCGTTGAACGCGCGCGTGAGCGCGGCGATCTCGTCGGCGGGCGCGTGGCGGCGCCGCCACCAGCGGACTGGCGGGGGCGCGGCCGGCGCGCGGGCGCCGAGGTCGCCACTCCCCAGCCGGCGGGCGGCCTCGGTGAGTCGCTCCAGCGGCCGCGACAGACGCCGCGCCAGTGGGCCGCTCGCCGCGGCGACCGCGAGCAGCACGACGGCCACGAACAGCAGCGGACGCGCGAGGCCCGGGGGCCCGAAGTGATGCGACGCCAGCACCTGGGCGGTGGCGACGACGGCGCCCGACCTCGGATCTCGCACCGGCGCCAGGGCGTAGGGGGCGGGCCGCGCCCGGGTAACCACCCGACCGGCGCGGGCGGCGGCCAGGGCGTCCGCGGGCGGACGGGGGCCGGCGGCCCCGCTTCGAGCGAGGACGTCGCCCTCGAGATCGCGCACGATCACGTCGACGTCGAGGTCCGCGTGCAGCCGCTCGACCTGCGCGGCCAGCGCGGCGCGATCGTCGAGACGCTCGGCCGCGAGCGCGGCCACGTGGCGGGCCATCCGCTCGCCGATCTCGCGGAACGACGCGCCCCGGCCGACGAGCGCGAAGACCAGGCTCGTCGCTGCTCCCACCACGAGGAGCACGACGAGCGAGTGCAGGTAGACGCGCGACTGCAGCCTCACCGCGACGCCGGCCGCACCAGCGCGTAGCCGACGCCCCGCACCGTCTTGACGTAGCGCGGCGCCTTCGGGTCCTTCTCGAGCTTCGCGCGCAGCTTGGAGACGTGCACGTCGATCGAGCGATCGAACGCCTCGTACTCCTGCCCGCGCAGGGCGTCCATGAGCTGCTCGCGCGACAGGACACGGCCACCGGCGCGGGCGAGCGCGGCCAGCAGCTCGAACTCGTGATGGGTGAGCACGACCCGGCGACCGTCGACGGTCACCTCGCGCGCGTCGTAGTCGATCGCGAGGCCGCCGGCCGTGAAGCGGGGGCGGACCGTCGCGGCAGTGCCGCGGCGCAGGACCGCGCGGATGCGGGCCAGCAGCTCGCGCGGGTTGAAGGGTTTGGCCAGGTAGTCGTCGGCGCCGAGCTCGAGGCCGACGATTTTGTCCACGTCCTCGCCGCGCGCCGTGAGCATCACCACCGGCAGCGCCGCCCACTCCGGCGCCGCGCGGAGCCGCCGGCAGACCTCGAGGCCGTCGATGCCGGGCAGCATCACGTCGAGCAGCACGACGTCGAAGCGTCCGCGGCGCAGGGCCGCCAGGCCGCGCTCGCCGTCGGGGGCGACCGTCACGTCCAGGTCGTGGCGGCCGAGGTACTCGGCGACCATCGCGCCCAGACGGGCGTCGTCCTCGACGAGGAGGACGGCCTGCCGGCTCCTGGTCATGCCGGAAACGGCACCCCGCTCAGCCCCCGTGACCGGGCCGGTGGGCGCGGATCCAGTCGGCGACCGCCTTGCGCTGGACCGGCGTCAGCACGTCGTGGACGTCGACGATCGCCTGGCTGACGGCGTCGGCCACCTGTCGGTGCTCGGCCTCGCGCTGGGCCCGGAACGTCGCCAGGCGGCCCGGATCGACCGTGTCGGCCTCGAACAGGGCCAGGGCCTCCGCCATGTGCGCGCCGCGCGTCTGGCGTTGCGCCTCGAACGCGGCGAACGCCCGGTCCCGCGCCGCGTAGATCTTCGCGCGCTGATCGGCCGTCACGCTGGCCGGCTCCAGCGCCTCGTCGATCATCGCCGTCGCGATACGTTTCATCATGGCCGGTCGCCCCGGCCCTCCGCCGTGGGCGAACGCCGCCACCGCGGTCACCAGCCCCACGCCCATCACCGCCGCCAGCGAACCCAGGATCGTGCGTCGACTCAGCATGTCGTCCTCCTTGCGGGCCGGCTCTCTCCGGCCTCTGCGCACGAGGATCGATGGGGCCTGTCAAGCCCGTATGTGCCGATTGTAAAGTTCTGTTGCAGACGGAATTCCACGCCCGTCACGGGCTCTCGAGACCCGGGTCCTGGGGGGCCGTCGCTCACGTCACTCGGCCCAGAGCCCGATCGGCGTGTCGCGCCCGCGCAGGGCGTGAGGGCCCCGTGGCTTGAGCCCTCCGAGCAGCGCGACGTCGGCGCCCTCGCGCTCGACGGCGCTCACGAGCGCGTCGCTGGCGACGAGCGTCGCGCCCAGCTCACGCGTGAGCGCCTGCAGGCGGCTGGTGACGTTGATGGTGTCGCCCACCGTCGCGAAGGCCATGCTCCGCTCGCTGCCGATGTCGCCGAGCACGACCTGGCCGTAGTGCAGTCCGACTCCCATGGCCAGTGGCGGCAGCCCGGCGGCCTCGCGCTCGCGGTTCCAGGCGGCCAGCGCGGCCAGCATCCCGCGCGCGCAGGCCAGCGCATCGGTGGCGTCGCGCGGGCCGGTGTCGGGCACGCCGAAGGTGGCCAGCAGGGCGTCGCCGATGAACTTCTCCAGGCAGCCGCCGTGACGGAAGACCTCGTCCTCCATCCGGCCGTGAAAGGCCCGGAGCAGGGCCATGACCTCTTCGGGCGTCATGTCCTCGGCCAGCGTGGTGAAGCCGACGAGGTCGGCGAAGAGCGCGCCCACCGCCTGGCGGCGCACGCGGCCGAGCGGCTCGTCGCGCTCGGCCAGCACGTCGACGACCTTGGGCGAGAAGTAGCGCGCCAGGTTGCCGCGCGCGCGCTCGGCCTCGGCGCGCTCGGCTACCAGGCTGCGGGAGCGACGCACGAGCAGCGCCAGCCCGGCGCTGACGAGCAGGAACACGAGGACCTCGTTCTGGAACTTGAGCGTCGACGCGAAGTGGGGATCGAGGTACGTCGTGAGCAGGGTGGTCATGTCGCGGCCGGTGGGGGGGTCGGTGACCGTGTCGGGCCGGGTCACCACCCACAGGAAGGCCAGCGTCCACGCACCGGCGCCGCACAACCCCGTCCACACCAGCAACCGCGGGCGGAAGGAGAACGCCGCCTGCATGACCAGGAAGAAGAAGAAGAGAAAGTTCGCGTAGCGCAGCGGCATCGCCGCCGGGATCTGGAGCGTGGCGTAGGGGTTCGGCAGGACGACGTAGGCGGCGAGGGCCAGCGAGTCGGCCAGGATGAAGAGGTACGGCGTCACCGGTCCGGTGCCGCGCGCGTACAGCGCGAGCTGGGCCAGTCCGGTGAGGAGGAAGAACGAGGCAAAGGCCAGCACCCACGCGTGAGCGGCGCCGCGCTCGGGATTCGTCACCGCGATCCAGGCGATGATCACCGCGACGGCAATGGACCGCGCGGCCGCTGCCTGCATGAGGCCGCGCCGTTCCTCGCGCGCGAACGCCGCCTCGAGACGCGTCCGGGCGCCGAGGTCAGGCGGTGTCACCACCGGCGACCAGGGCGGCGAGAGGCGGCACCGCTCATGGCAGGAGCGAGCCGATCAGCCCCACGGCCAGCCCCGCCGGCGTCAGCACGAACGCCATCCTGAGCAGACCCCGGTTGGCCGAGGCGAAGGTCAGGTCGGGAAACGGCCGGGCCTCGGCCTCGAATACCCGGCGGGCCGCCGGCACCAGCGCGGCACAGTAGTTGGCGACGACCAGCGAGGGTGGCAGCGCCGCGAACAGCGCGCCCACCGCCATCAGGATTCCGGGCGCGCGCTCCGGGAGCAGCATCGGCGGCGTCACTGCGTGCGTCGCGGCGTACACGCCGGCGAGCGCGCGAACCATCGCATACCAGAGCACGGCCCACGCGATCAGCGCCGCGGGAACCAGCAGCAGGTTCCACGGACTTCGGCGTCGGTGACCGGCCAGGCGAGCCGACTCGACGTACTGGCCGGCGGTGCGCGCCGAGGTCGACCGCGTCGTGCGGGCGACGAGCCAGGCCAGGTACTCGATCGGGCCGACCGCCGGTCGACGCTCCATCGTGTGAACCCGCCGGCTCACCGCTTGCGGGGGGGATGGGCGCGCACGGCGGCCTCGTCGACCTCGGTTCCCCAGCCTGGCCGCGTGGGCAGGATCAGGTGTCCGTCCTTGATGTCGGGCTTGACCGTCACCAGCTCGTCGTACCAGGGCACGGTGTCGGGATCGATCTCCATGATCCGCAGATTCGGCACCACCGCGCAGAAGTGCGCGTTCATCAGGGTGGCCAGGTGGCCGTAGAAGTTGTGGGGGGCGACGTTGACCTCGTAGGCGTCGGCCATCGCGGCGATCTTGACCGACTCGGCCACCCCGTTCCACGGCGTGTCGATGATCGCCACGTCGACCGCCTGCGCTTCCAGGAAGGGCCGGTAGTCGCGCCGGCCGAACAGGCACTCGCAGGAAGCGACCGGGATGGTCGTACGGGAGCGCAGGTAGTGCAGCGCCCGCGCGTCGCGGGTGTCGCAC
Organism: Candidatus Methylomirabilota bacterium; assembly: GCA_046725675.1. Taxonomy (GTDB): domain Bacteria; phylum Methylomirabilota; class Methylomirabilia; order Rokubacteriales; family CSP1-6; genus AR5. Next base: position 1,151 of record JBKOZA010000276.1, on the reverse strand, counting down.
TCGACCCAGAAAATGTCGAACGGCTCGATGGCGCGCGAGACTTTCAGGAACCCCTCCGTCTTGAAGTTGAAGTTCAGGTCCACCAGGATGTCGACGTCGGGGCCGGTCCCCTCGCGGAACGCCGCCAGCTGCTCACGGATCGCCTTCAGCACGTGGCGGTCGGCATTCAGCTCGGGGAACCCAGGTCCGCGGCGGGCGAAGCCGGGGGAGTGCAGGTAGGGATCGGCGCCGAGCACGAACACGTTGGTCTTGAGCGCGGTGTAGCCACGGCTCACGACCTCCTTGCCCGCGTTCACGCAGTCCTGCAGCGTCCGCAACGGGGGAATCTGCATCTCCTTGGACCACTGCAGCCGATACGTGCCGCAGTGCGACCAGTAGAGGCGGATGCGGTCGCGGATCGGCCCGCCGAGCAGCTCGTAGACCGGCACGCCCAGCGCCTTGGCCTTGAGGTCGAGCAGCGCGTTCTCGATGGCGCCGAGCGCCTGTTGGATCACGCCGCCCGAGGCCTGCCGTCGGACCGCGTAGAGCTGGGTGATGATGGCCTCGTGGGCGCGGGGGTCGCGCCCGATCACCTGGGACGCCAGCCCGTCGATGACCGCGGAGACGCCGAGGCCGCCGAACGACTCGTTGTACTCGCTCCAGCCGACCAGCCCGTCGTCGGTCGTGAGCTTGAGGAAATCGAAGTTGCGGTGGCCGGCGTCGGCGTGCAGGTGCTCCACCCTGGCGATCTTCATGCGCGAGCCTCCCCCGGGAGGATACCGCGAAGGCGCCGCTCGCTAGCGGCCGGCGCGGGCGCGTTCGAGGAACTCGAGCACCCGGGACCACGAGTCGGCCGAGGCATCGGCGTTGCCGCGCGGGCGGGCGCCCATCGCGTAGCGCTGGCCGTCGACCGGGTGGGCGATCGCGGTGCTCGCCATCGACGGCGCCTTTCTCACGCAGGCCCCAGCCCCAGCACGCCGAGGATCCACGCGTAGTCGAAGGCCAGCTCGCGCAGGGCATCGTAGCGCCCTGACGACCCGCCGTGGCCGGCCGCCATGTTGATCTTGAACAGCAGCGGAGGGTGACCGCCGTTCAACGCGCGCAGCCGGGCCACCCACTTGGCCGGCTCCCAGTACATGACCTGGCTGTCGTTGAGCGCGGTGCGGACGAGG
>JBKOZA010000275.1:0-8488 GCA_046725675.1 Candidatus Methylomirabilota bacterium | reverse complement strand
GGACCGCTCCGGTGGCGCGATAACGGTCCACGCCCTCGCGGATCTGCGCGATCCCCTCGTGCCAACCCGACTCCTCCGCGAGCGCCCAGCTCTGGGCGATGCGACCGAACGCGACCCAGTACGGAAAGCCCCGCTCGTTGGAGTAGGCGATCGTCTGCACCGCGAACTCGAGCGTCTCGCGCCGGTCGCCTCGCACGAGATGAATGCTGGTCAGCAGGCCGAGCGCCTGGGCGACGCTGAACGCGGCGGACTGCTCGTGCGCCCGGGCCAGGGCCAGCGCTTCCCGGCACTGCCGCAGCGCCGCGTCGGGAAATCCCAAATACCATAGCGCCCAGCCCATGTACGCCAGGCTCGAGACACCGAGATGGGTACCGTACAGCAGCCAGCGCTGTCCGGGATCGTGGATGGTCAGCGCCTCCTCGAGATGGTTCCGGGCGGCGGTGAAGTCGCCCAGGTAGATCGCCGTCATGCCGAGCGCCACGTGCGCCTCGAGCATGAACTCCTCGTGGCCGTCCGCGCGCGCGAGCGCCAGCAGGCGCTCGGCGATCTCGCCGGTGATCCGGTAGTCCGCGCGCAGCAGGTGAAAGACCCACTGTCCGGTCAGGACCGAGGCGAGCTGCCGCGTGTCCCCGACCCGCTGGCACAGCACCAGCGCCTGGGCGTAGGCGCGCTCGACCTCGGGCGCCCCGTAGCCTTTCGTGGCGAGCAGATTCTGGCCCATCGCGGTCTGCAGGGTCAGCTCCTGCCGGTCGCGGGGGAGGCCCTCCGGGAGCGTCCGCAAGAGCTCGAGCGCCTGGTTCAGGTGCTTGAGCTCGGCGGCCGGCGCCGATCGCGCTCGGGCCTTCTGGGCCGCCTGCACCAGGTAGGGTACCGCGCGGTCCGCCACGTCGGCCACGATCGCGTGATGTGCGAGGGCTTCGATGTGCTCGCCCGGGGCGTCACGAGACATCTGCTCGATACTCTCCAGGGCCCGCAGGTGGAGCGCGCGTCGCTCGTCGGCCCGGAGCCGCGCATACGCCACTTCCTGGACGAGCGCGTGGCGGAAGAGGCACCAGGGCTCGAAGCCTCTCCTTAGAACACGGTGGACGAGGTCGGCGCGCTCCAGCTCCTCCATGGCCTCCTCGACCACGGTAGGCGAGAACTGCCCCACCGAGCACAGCAGGTGGAGCGGCACGTCTCGCCCGAGCACCGCGGCCGGGCCCAGGATCTGGCGCGCCCTGGACCGGAGCCGACCGATGCGCAGCGCGATGACCTCGTGGACCGTGGCGGGCACGTGGCTCAGCGCGCGGCCGTCCGTCTTGTCCAGGGCGGCGCGGCTCAGCTCCTCGAGGAAGAACGGGTTGCCGTCGCCCCGCGCGAGGATCTGCTCGACGAGGTCGTCGGGAACCGTCCCCGGCGCCACCACCCCGTGCACGATGTCCCGGCTGTCCTCGGGCGAGAGCGGTGGGAGCGTCAGCTGAGTGAGGTTGGAGCGCTGCGTCCACGGCGGGCGATAGCCTGGACGGTAGGTAGTCAGCAGGAAGATCGGCTCGCCGGAGAGCGTCTCGACCAGCGACGCCAGGCATTCCTCCGATGTCGGGTCCACCCAGTGCAAGTCCTCGATCGCCACCAGCAGGGGTGGCGCCGCCAGACCCTTCGCGATCAGGAGCTGCCGGATGACCTCGAAGAACCGCCGCTTGGCCTGTCGCAGGTCCGCCCCGGGTTGGGTCCCCGGCTCGCCCGTCAGCAACCGGACGAGGAGGGACGGCACCTGGGGATCCTGGAGGCCGATCTCCTCGCACGTCGCGGTGACCCGTTCCCGGACGTCGTCCGGCCGGTCGCTGTCCGTGATGCCGCACGTTTCCCGGACGACCGCCAGGAGCGGATACAGCGGGGTGCTCTCGGTCGCCGACGAGCACCGCCCCTCGAGATACGTCGCCCCCGGGCGCTCGTGACTCGCGACCAGCTCCTGGAGCAGCCGCGACTTGCCGATACCGGCCTCTCCGACCAGGTCGACGATCTGACCGGCGCCGCGGGCCGCCAGAGCCAGCCGGCCCCGCAGCAACGCGACCTCCTCGCGGCGCCCGACCAGTCGGCTCGCCTCGCGCTCTGCGCTCGGTCGCGCGTGCCAGGGCCCGTCGAGTCGATACCCTCGGCTGGAGGGCGGCAGCGGCGTCAGCGCGAACCGACGCCGGAGCAGCGCGCCCGCGGCCTCGCTCACGGCGATCGTGTCCCTCTCGATCGTCTCCAGCAGACCGTCGAGGAGGTTCCAGGCCCGTCGGGTCCCGTCGGCGTCCAGGGTGGTCGCGCCATCCGACGAGTCGACGAGCAGCTCGCTGGCGTGCACGCCGATCCCGATGGTCATCGGCGCGGCCGTGGGTGACTCGTCGCGGCGGCCGGCGTTCAGCACGACCATCGCGGCGTGCGCGGCCAGCACCGCGGGCTCGTGGGTCCGCTCGCCGCGAAAGACGACGCTGAGCGCGACGGGGCTGCGGCCCGTCAGCGTGCCGCCGAAGGTCTCGACCCGATCGGCTATGCGGTCGAGCAGCGGCTGCAGGAGGACGTCGCTCTCGTCGGCGACCCGCAGGCGGATGAGCAGGAACGACACGCGCTCGGGCTGCCAGTGCAACGACGGCCCCGTCGTCCGCTCTGGCGTGCTCGCCTCCGGCTCGGGGGAGGCCAGCGGTGGGTGCCCGACGCGGCCGGCGCTCTGGGCGGACGCGGGCTGCAGCGCATAGCGGCGGATACGGGCCTGGACGGTGTTGCGCGCGATCGCCAGCCGGGCCGCCGTCCGCGAGATGTTCCAGCCGGTTTCGGTGAGCACCTGCAGCAGGTGTTCACGGTCGGCGTCGCGCGCGGACCTGGGCTCGGCCTGGCGCGCGGCGCCGACCCTGGCGGCGGTCGGGGACGGCGTCTCGATGGGCAGCTCCAGATGCGCCGCCGTCAGCGCCGGGGCGTCGGTGAGCAGCGCGGTCCGCTCGATCACGTTGCTGAGCTGGCGGACGTTCCCCGGCCACGAATGGCTCCGAATGGCCCCGATCGCGTCGGCCGTCAGCGTCTTGGCTGGCAGACCGTAGTCCGCGCACGCGCGGCCGAGGAAGTGGTGGGCGAGGAACGCGGCGTCGTCATCGCGCTCGCGCAGCGGCGGCAGCGTCAGCGTGAGCACGGCCAGCCGGTGGTAGAGATCCTCGCGGAAGCGGCCACTGCCGGTCGCCTCGATCAGGTTCTCGTTCGTCGCGGCCAGGACCCACACGTCGACGGCCTCGGCCCGCGTGGCGCCCAGGCGACGCACCGTGCGGCTCTCGAGCACCGAGAGCAGCTTGCCCTGCAGCGCGGGGGGCAACAGGCCGACCTCGTCGAGGAAGAGCGTGCCCCGGTGCGCGACCTGGAAGAGCCCGGGCTTGCTCTGGCGCGCGTCGGTGAACGCGCCCCGCTCGTAACCGAACAGCTCGGCCTCAAGCAGGGTATCGGGCACGCTGACGCAGTTGAAGTCGACGAACGGGCCGTCGGCGCGCGGGCTGGCCGCGTGGAGGGCGCGGGCCACGAGTCCCTTGCCGGTGCCCGTCTCGCCCTGGATGAGAACCGGTGGCGCGCGACGTGAGGAGGACCACGAGCGAACGAGGTGACGCACCTGCTCACGGACCGCGGCGATCTTCGGACTCTCGCCCAGCAGGTCGTCAAGCAGGCCCATGGCCACACATTCTACCGATGGTCGTCAGTCGTCACGGGCCGCCGCGTGCACGGCCCGTGGAGGTGCAGGATCGGGCGATCGCCGGATGAAGTCAAGCAGGTGACCCAACGACGCCCCTCGAATGGGCCCCTGTGGTACCGTCTGCCCGACCGAGGGCCCGGGAGGAACCGTCGATGGCCTCGACAGGCACTCTGGCCGACAGCTTGACGCGATTGGGCCTGGCTTATGTGGGCTCGGCCGCCGACCTGTGGACGCGCGCGTGGGAAGTCAGCGCCCGGCACGCGCGCCAGGCCGTCGTCGGGTCGAGAGAGGGTCGTGGGGGTCCGGCCCTGGGCGAGGAGAACCTGCCGCGCGCGCTCCGGAGATACCTGATCGAGCTGGCGACGGTGCCGGCCCTGGCGCTGGAGCGCCTGATCGACGGCCTCGATCCCGTGCGGGTCGCGCCGGCGGGGCCCGCGCGCCGCATCGGCGGGCAGTCCATTCCGATCCCGGCCCGGGTTCTCGACGCGACCCAGGGCATGGCCATCTACGCAGTGCCGCGTGACGTCGCGCAGGCCGTCCTGGCCGCGCAGAAGGCGCCGTTCGTGCCCGTGGATCTGGGCCGCAACGTCACGGGACTGGCGATCACCGGAGTTCGCTACCGGGCCAGCGACCTCGGCGTCTACGACGAGGTCGGTGTGGGGTTCCTCGTCGCGCCCGCCCGCGACCCGCACGCCGTCGGCCTGTACTTCTTCGCGCTCCCGGTGACCGGCCGGCTGTCGCGGCTGGCGGGGACCACGATCTGGGGGTACGCCAAGACCGAGGAACGGATCGACGTCACGCTCGGCGACACGCGCGCCACGTGGGCGTTGCGGCGGCGCCGGGGACGCACCCACGTGCTGACCATCTCGTTTCCGCGGGGAGGCCATGGCTCGTCGACCGGGGTCACGCTGCCGACCTACACGCTGCGCAACGGTCACGCGGCTCGCGCGCTGTTCGTCCGCACCGGACGCGGAGAGCGAACGCTGGCCGGCAGGGGCGCGGTCACGCTGAGTCTCGGTGACGGCGCCCGCACGCGCGATCCGCTCGTGGCCGTCCTCAATCGGCTGGGCCTGCCATCCGCTCCCGTGATCCTGCACAGCTGGACCGAGACCATGTCCGGCGAGCTCGGCCCGCCGCAGCCCCTCTCGCCGCGCGAGCCCGCTCGAACCGCCCGGCCGCGCGTCAGGGGATCGCGGCGGCGCAGGCCTCGCCGATCATGAAGCAGGCGGCGTTGGTGTTGCCGCTCGTGATCCTCGGCATGATCGAGGCATCGGCGACGCGAAGGCCTTCGACCCCGTACACGCGAAGCTTGGAGTCGACGACGGCCATCTCGTCATGACGCGGCCCCATCTTGCACGTGCCGACGGGGTGCCACACCGTCACCGCCGTCGCCCGGATGAACGCCTCGCGGTCGGCCCGAGACGGCAGAGGCAGGCGCCTTGTCGGCGTCAGCGGGTCCGGGACCGCAAACGGCACCGACGAGGGATCGGCCACATCGCCGAGGGCTCCTGTCCGCGCGAGATCCTCCATTAGTTCGAGACCCTGCTGCAGCACCTTGATGTCGTCGGGCTTGTCGAGGAACCTGGGATCGATCAGCGGCGCGGATGTCGGGTCCGTACTGGCCAGGCGGACCGTGCCACGGCTCTTCGGCTGGCAGAGCACGGGACACATGAGGAAGTTGGGCCGCTCCCGAGGGTCTTCGGCGAGGCCGATCATACCGGCCAGCACGTGATACTGCAGATCTGGCGTGTCGGTGGCGCTCGAAGTCCTCACGAACAGACCTGCCTCGGCCGTGAAATCCGCGACCCCGGCGGGGCGGCGGGCCATGTGGTAGACGAGAATCTGCATGTGGTCGTGGAGGTTCTGGCCTACACCCGGCAAGGGCGACACGGGCTCGATCCCGTGATCGCGCAGATGCTCGGCCGGCCCGATTCCCGAGAGCATCAGCAGCTTCGGTGACTCGAAGGCTCCGCACGAGACGATCACCTCACGTTCCGCGCGATAGATCCTCGTCGATCCCTCTACGAGACATTCCACACCGATCGCCCGGGTGCCCTTGACGTAGACGCGCGTGACGCACGCCTTCCGGTACGCGAGCGGGCCCTTTCGCGGGAGGCCATCGAGGAAGGCCACGGCGGAGCTGGCGCGGCGGCCGCCGCGAGTCACGTTGTACTGGTACAGGCCCGCCGCGTCTTCCTGCTGGGCGCCGTTGAAGTCCCACGTCGGACTGCTCGCCTTGTAGCCCAGGGTGGCCGCCGAGTCGATGAAGGCGAGGGCGGCCACCGACGGCGTCGGCTGATATCGCACGTCGAGCGGGCCGCCGACCCCGTGATACGCGGAGGCGCCCTCGCTGTAGTTCTCCGACTTGCGGAAGTATGGAAGGACGTCCTTGTAACCCCATCCCTCGTTGCCGAGTTTGTTCCAGATGTCGTAGTCGCGCGGGTTGCCGCGCACGTACACCATGCCGTGGACCGAGCTGCAGCCGCCACTGACGACACCACGGTGCACCATCATGGGCCGAGCGCCGAGTCCGGGTTGGACCGTGGTCATGTACCGCCGGCTGATCGACTCGGTCCAGATGGCCGTCAGCACGTTCTTCGGGTCTGCGACGGTCCCGGCGACTTCGCGGTCGGTGTCCGATGGGCCCATCTCGAGGAGAAGCACGGATCCGCCTCGCTCACTGAGGCGCCCGGCCACGACGCAGCCCGCGGTGCCCGCCCCGACGACGATGTAGTCGAACGTCTGATCAGTCACGGTAGCCTCCCCTGCCGGTCGTCCGGCGGATAGCGGTCGCGAATCGCGATTGTAGCCCGCCGCGCACCGTGCAAACTCCACGCCCCGGTCGGCCGGGCGTGGACAGGCCCGCTGGCGCGCACTTGCGGGCCACCCGGCCCCGGTGGCGCTCAAAATCGACTGCTCAGTTTCGACATAGTCTGAGCACCGCCTCCCGAGCGGGCCCCGACCATGACCGCTAATATTTCCCGTACGTTACGCCTCGGCGCGGATGTTGCTCCCCGCAGGTCTATCGCTCCGAGGAGGCGAACATGCCACGGACGTGCGCGACGATGACGTTGCACCACGCGCTGGCGAACACCAGCGAGATGTACCAGATCAACCGGCGTCAGATCGAGGCGTTCACCACCACGCTGCGGCGGGCCCGCGCCGCCCGGCGGGCCCAGGTCGTCCGCGTCCCGGTCGTGGTCCACGTGCTCCACCACGGCAACGCCGAGAACATCTCTGACGCTCAGATCCGCAGCCAGATCGACGCCCTCAACCACGACTACCGCCGGCTCAACGCCGACGTGACGAAGGTGCCGACGCCGTTCGGGCCCCTGGCCGCCGACTCGATGATCGAGTTCGGGCTCGCGGTGAAGGACCCGCAGGGCTACGCGACGAGCGGGATCACCCGGACCTACACGCCGCTGGCCGTCTTCCGGCCGGACACGTCCGATCCCGAGCGGCAGATTCTCGAGCTGGACGCCAAGATCAAGACCGTGGCCGGCGGGGGAGCGACAGGCTGGCCGCGCGATCGGTACCTGAACATCTGGGTGTGCAACATGGACCAGAATCCCCTCGGGTACGCGCAGTTCCCCGGGGGGCCCAGCGAGACGGACGGTGTCGTGATCGACGTCAAGTGTTTCGGCGTCGGCGGCTCGGCCGAGCCGCCATTCGACCTGGGACGAACCGCGACCCACGAGGTCGGTCACTGGCTCAACCTGCTGCACATCTGGGGCGATGACGACCAGGGCTGCTCCGGCTCCGACAGCGTCGAGGACACGCCGAACCAGGCGGGGGCGAACGTCGGCGTTCCCACGTTCCCGCGAATCTCGTGCGGCAACGCCCCCCACGGCGACATGTTCATGAACTTCATGGACTACACCGACGACTCCGGGATGCAGATGTTCACCGTCGGCCAGGTCGAGCGCATGAACGCGACGCTCCACGGACCCCGCTCCTCCGTGGTGGCCTCCGACGCGCTCACCCCCTCGCACCGGATCGCCCAAGTCCACCTGCCGGAGTTCAGCGCGTTCCTGGCCGGCCCGCCGGTGTCGGCGCGCGAAGAGGGAGAGCTGGCCAAGCGCGTGTTCGACGGCGTGCACTGGGTGTAGAGGGCCACCGAGGGCGGATGGCCGACCTGCCCGCCGCGATCTTCAGACGATGGCTCCACTCGCGTGAGGAAGACTCCCCGTCCGAGCGCGTGTATCGGACGGCGGAGTTCCAGTTCAGGCCCTCGCGCGGGCGCACGGGGTTCGAGATTCATCCCGACGGCACGTTCGTCGCCGTCGGCATCGGCCCCGCCGACGGCCAACGGGCTCGTCGCGGCCACTGGCGCGCGGAGCACGGCGCCATTCGCGTGCGGTACGACGACGGCGGGGACCAGGTGCTGCGGGTGGTGGCGGTCGACGACGAGGTGCTGCGAATCGCCGCCGACTGAGGGAAGACCTCGCCAGCCTACTCGACGAGGGTAACGACGCCGATGCCGCCGGACTTCTCGAACAGGAGCGTGAGGATGAACGTCTCGCCCGCCGTCAGCGGGCGCTGCAGCTCGGTGAGCACGGCGTGGGGGCCGTCGGCCGTGAACTTCATGGTGGTGGCGCCGGGGACCTCCAGGCGCGCGAGGGGGCTGCCGGCCCCGTCCACGAGCTGGGCCTGCCGGGCCACCGGCGTGCTGAGGGCGGTGATGACGTCGCCGTACTTGCCGGTGCTGATCACCTCGAAGGAGACGAGGGTGCGGCCTTCCTGGCGCACGGCGCGGCCGTTGGCGGTCCGCAGATTCGTGCCTCCCACGTCGGCGAC